>SLLM01000155.1 GCA_007134055.1 Ectothiorhodospiraceae bacterium
GAACGAGAGCACCGGCGCCGGGCGGGAGACCTCCTCCATGGCGGCCCGGATCTCGTCGATACGCTCGTCGATCGCAAGCGCCAGGCAGGACTCGGAGTGATCCAGCTGGTAGACGAGTTCATCATGCCGGTAGTCCGGATTGATGGGAACGGCACTGCAACCCAGCGCGTTCAGCGCAAAAAAATGGAAGATGAACTCCGGCCGTTGCTGGAAGAGAATGGCTACCCGGTGCCCCGGGCCGTATCCTGCGGCCTGGTATCGCTGTTTCCACGCATCCACCTCGGTCAGCGTCTGCTCCCAGGTGTATTCGACACCATCGGGATGGTAGGCCCGACTGGGCATGGGCGGCACCGCGTATGCCGGCCGATCCCCGAAACGTTGCGTCGTGCGCTGCAGTGATTCATACAGAGAACCAAGCTCCCATGCATCCACCGTTCTCTCCTCCAGACTCGTCATGACGGCAGCCGTCATGCTCTTGCAAAGGCTGCGCCTCGCGTTCGGGCGACGTTTCCTAGCTGCCCGGCCCGCTTGCCCGTCAGCGCAGCCGCTCCAGGATGCTTACATAGCTGGCGACGGCCGAACCGCCCATATTGAACACTCCGGCCAGCTCCGCATTCGGCACCTGCAGGTCATCCGCCTCCCCCAGCACCTGCATGGCCCCGAGAACGTGCATGGAGACGCCGGTCGCGCCGATGGGGTGGCCCTTGGATTTCAACCCTCCGGAGGGATTGACCGGCAGGGCACCGTCGGCCATCACCACCCCTTCCTCCAGAAGCCTCGCGCCCTGTCCCGGTTCCGCGAGGCCCATCGCTTCGTAGGCCAGCAGTTCGGCGATGGTGAAGCAGTCATGGACCTCTACCAGCGACAGGTCGCGGACATCACAGCCGGCACCCGCCAGCGCCTGCGACCAGGCCCGGCGAGGTCCTTCGAAGGCTGCTGGATCGCGTCGGGACATGGGCAGGTAATCGTTGACCTGTGCCCGCGCCCGGAAGCGCGCGGCACGGCTGAACTCCGCCACCATGGATTCATCCACGAGCACCACGGCAGCGGCGCCATCGGAGACCAGCGAGCAGTCCGTGCGCCGCAAGGGCTCCGCAACCACCGGGTTCTTTTCCGAAATGGTGTTGCAGAACTCGAATCCGAGATCCCGGCGCATCTGTGCCCAGGGGTTCCTGGTGCCGTTCGCATGATTCTTGGCCGCAATCCGCGCGAGAGCGGCGGAGTGATCGCCATAGCGTTCGAAATAGGCCTTGGCCATCAAGGCGAAGATGCCCGGGAACGTCAGACCCTGCGACGCCTCCTCCCGGACGTAGGAGCAGCCGGCCAGGGCCTGGGCCACCTCTTTCCCGGAGACAGCCGTCATCTTCTCGGCGCCCACTACCAGGGCCACGCGCGCCCTGCCGGCGGCAATGGCGTCCGCCGCACTGTAGATCGCCGCGGAGCCCGACGCACAGGCGTTCTCCACCCGCGTCGCGGGTTTCCAGCGCAGACCTGCATCCGCCTGCGCCACCAGCGAAGAGCAGAATGTATCAGGGACGAAGCCACCGTTGAGGTTGCCGAGCCAGATTCCGTCGACCTGGTCCGCGGGTACCCCGGCATGGTCAAGCGCCTCCCGGGTGGCCCGGGTGATCAGCGCTTCCAGATCCTCTCCCTCGTGCTTCCCGAAGGGCGTGTGTCCCCAACCGACGATGCACACAGCCATGCTAGCCCCCTCCGCCGTCGTAATCGTAGAACCCCTTGCCGGTCTTGCGTCCCAGGTGTCCCGCGTCGACGAGCTGCTTGAGCAGGGGGCAGGGCCGGTACTTCGGGTCGTTGAACCCCTCGTAGAGCACTTCCATGATGGACAGACAGGTGTCCAGCCCGATCATGTCGGCGAGCGCAAGCGGTCCCATGGGATGGTTCATGCCAAGCTTCATCACCTGGTCGATGTCCTCCGCCGTGGCCACGCCCTCGTGCAGGACGAAGACCGCCTCATTGATCATCGGCAGAAGAATCCGGTTGGTGACGAAGCCATAGCTGTCGCGGACCTGCACCGGCGTCTTGCCGATCTCGCGCACCACCTCCTCCGTGAAGGTCGCAATCCCGGGATCCGTCTGCCGCGCGCTGATGATCTCGACCAGGTCCATCAGCGGGACCGGATTGATGAAATGCATGCCGATCACGCGTGACGGCCGTCCGGTGGCGGCAGCGATCCTGGTGAGGGAGATGGAAGACGTGTTGCTTGCCAGCACCGTGTCCGGTCCGCAGACCTGATCGAGCTGCCGGAAGATGCCGAGCTTGAGATCGGTGTTCTCGCTGGCCGCCTCCACGACCAGCTCGACACTACCCAGGGCGTCGAGATCGGTACCGGTCCGGATCCGGTCGAGGATGGAAGCTCGCTCCTCCTCGGCAAGCCTGCCCTTGGCGACAAAGCGCGCGAGGCTCCGGTCGACGGCGGCCACCCCCTTTTCCAGGGAGGCCGCGCTCACGTCGTGGAGCCGTACCGCGATACCTGCCGCGGCAAAGACCTGGGCGATGCCACTGCCCATGATACCGGCGCCGACAATACCCACTGAACTGATTCGCATGCTGTTCCTCCCCTGCGACCGGCGGATTGCCTGCTCATTGCCGCCCGCAAGCGACATACCGCCACTTCGTATCAGAACACCGGGACTTCACGATATGTGCCCCAGATCTGCTTCAGGCGCTCGACGATATCACCCATGCTGGCGCCCGCCTCCACCAGTTCAACCGTGATGGGCATGAGGTTGCGGGTATCGTCCCTGGCGATTGCCTCCATCCGGTCCAGCAGTTCCTCCACCCGCGTGTTATCCCGTTGCTGACGAACCCGGTTCAGGCGTTCGATCTGCTTGCGCTCGGTGGCCGGATCATGGGTGAAGGGCTCGATGTCCACCTCTTCCTCTTCCTCAACATAGCAATTGACTCCCACCAGCGGACGCTCCCCGCTTTCCTTGCGCAGGACGCCCTGGTAGGCAAAGTCCGCCATGCGTTGCTGGAACCAGCCTTCCTCGATCAGCCTGATAGTGCCGCCACGCTGGTCGATTTCGTCGAGCAGGCGGAAGATCTCCTTCTCCATGCGCGTGGTGAGGTGTTCGAGATAATAGGAGCCACCCAGCGGGTCAGCCACGTCGGTCACGTTCGTCTCGTGGGCGATGATCTGCTGTGTGCGCAGCGCCAGTTTCATGGCCTCCTCGGTGGGGATCGCAAAGGCCTCGTCCATGCCGTTGGTATGCAGGCTCTGGGCACCGCCAAGGACCGCCGCCAGCGCCTGCAGCGTGGTGCGCATGATATTGTTCTTGTACTGGGGCTTGGTCAGC
>SLLM01000063.1 GCA_007134055.1 Ectothiorhodospiraceae bacterium
CCTCCGCCTCGATCCGGGCGGAGGGACCCTCCAGCCAGAGCTCGCGCGGATTCGCCTCCCCTTCGGAAAGCACGAATTCACCGCGGATCCGGTCAAAGGTGAATCCCTCCTCGACCAGATCGGCGAAATTGAGCGTCAGCCGCCGGGGAATGGTCGCCACGCTCAGCAGGCCCAGCATGCGCCCGGCTCCCGGATCCACCGGCTTGAGCTGCCCGTCGCGAACGTTGACGACCAGTTCACCCCGCAGTCGGGTCAGATCGAACTCGGCGGGCGATCCGGGCCAGTGCAACTCCGCCCGCAACCGACCGGTAGCGCCGGCAATCGCGTCGGCATAGCCCAGCCGGGAGAGTGCGCGTTCCACGTGATCGCTCCGGCCACGTACCGCCAGATGGGTCGTTTCGCCATCGCCGTCATCCTCCCAGATCCCCTCCGCATCGAACCGCAGGTCCGGGGCCTCCAGGCTCAACTCCGTAAGGCGGTACGAGTCAATGCCACGCACCGTGCGCAGCCTGAGCGAACCCAGCTCCAGCTGCCCGGCGGTCAACCGGTCCACGTCAAGCCGCACCTCCGGCCAGTGGAGGGGCGCCCCTCCCGCGGTGACCGGGTCATCGGTGGCGGGGACGGCGACAGCGCTGTCCAGAGGTACGACCAGATGGCGGAAACGCCCCTCCAGTACCGGCGTCTCCCCGGCGCGCCAGTGCAGGCTGCCGTCCACGGAAGGCCCTCCCATGGCAAGCTGCCAGCCCTCCTCGTCGCCATCGCCATACACCGAGACATCGTCCAGGACCATGCCGCGAACCAGCAGGCGGCCGATGTCCAGGTCGAGGCGGCGGACCGGAAGTGCCTCGATCGCTTCGTCACCCGCCCTTTCCAGTCCGCGACGCAGCCAGCCGTCCAGGTCCACCGTCTCCGGTCGGCCGGTAATGGCGATGCCGGGCGATGCCGGGAGACCGGCATTCCCGTTCAACGCAAGGCCAAGACGTTGCGGCTGCAGTTCCTCCGACCAGCCGAGCACCCCGGAGATCGCCCCACCTGCGCGGAAGCGCAGATTCCCCGGACGCTCTCCCAGGGCCACTTCGAGTGCGAACGGCCAGGTCTCCTCCGGCCGCTTGGCGGCCGGCATGGGCAGCCTGCTGCCAATCCCTTGCAGGTCCGACTCCACGCGCAGTTCTACCGGCAGTTCCCCGGGTTCACCCGCGAACCCGGGGAAGTCCAGCTGGACCGCCACATCGCCGCTACCGTGGAGAAAGTCCAGTGCCGGAAACTGCTGCCGGATCACGGCTGCCGGCAGGTCCGCCAGTTCCGCGGAAAGCCGGATACGGCTGCGCTCCCCGGTGCCCCGGGTGTCAAGTGCCAGTTGGACCCCGGTGCCTCCGAGCCGGCCATGCAGATTGTCGGCCTCCAGGCCGAGATTGCCGAAGCGTACAACGCCTGCCAGCCCCTCCACTGCCAGGTCGCGAGCGGGATACGACAGCCGTGCGTCCGTGAGCCGCAGGGCACCATCCACCAGCACCGGCAGGCCGTGAAAGGGGATGGTCAGGGCCAGGTCGACCCCGTGCTCGCCCTCCAGGCGGAAACCCCGGACCACGTCGGCGACCGTTTCCGGGCTCAACGGCATCCCGGCGAGAAAGTCCAGCAGGGCCGCCCCTTCTCCCCGGACACTACCACTGATCTGCAGCGGCGATTCACCGAACCGGTCGATGCGCGCTTCCGCCTCCTGCAGGCGTGCACCACCGATTTCCCCATCGCTGGCGTTTATCCGCATGCCGCGGCCACGAAAATCCAGGGTGCCTTCCACGCCGGTGAGTGGCTGCCAGTCCGGCCAGTAGGCAAGTGTCACATCCCGGGTATCCGCGGTTACCCGGAAGACGCCCTCACCGCCGTCGAAGGGAAAGTCCGCGGCATGGCCATGGTAGATCACCTCCGCCCGGGTGGCCGTCCCGTCACGGATTGCCTCGTCCAGCCAGGAAACCAGGTTCGGCGGCATGATGCTCACCGGCAGATAGCGGCCGGTGCGGGCAGCGTTGCCGGATTCACCCTGGGCCGACGCCCGCACATCCACGAACAGCGGCCGGTCCTGACGGTGCGCAACCCGGACAAGACCCTTTACCCGGCCATCCTCGTTGCGGATGCTGACCTCGTCCACATCCACCTGCCAGTCACGACCATCGGAGCGCCAGCGAGCTTCCGCCGCCACCTCGTCGAAGGGGATGGGCCCGCGGAACAAGCGCGGCAGATGCAGCTCGCCGCTATCGCCGCGCACCGTAAGATCAAGGGACTGTCGGCCATCCTCCCGTTGCCGGGACAATCCGGGAATGCCTCCCTGCAAGCGGCCCCAGACCTCCAGGTTGCCGCCCGCGTTCAGGATGGGTTGCTCGCCGGGCGGGGCGGCAAGGCGCTCGACCAGGTCGGGACGCAGTCCGCGAGTACGGGCGTAGAACCGAATCACATCCTCGTGCAGGGGAACACCCGCCTCGCCCCACTCCACCACGAAGGCAAGCTCGTCTCCGAGGGAATCCGGCAGGGGGGCATGGCCGGCCAGCTGGCGACCGCCGTCCGCGTTCTCCACCAGCCGCAGGTCGACGCCCTGCAAGGCATGGATTTCGCCCCGGGTCAGGTCTTCGTACCGCACCCGTCCATCCTGCACGCGGATGGTCATCCGGCGCAGCAACAGTTCATCCAGGGGACCTTCGAGTATCGCTTCCAGTCCCTCCCCCGGGTGCATGCCCACCAGCCGGAACTCGCCGCCGAGATCCCGCTGCAGCGAGAGGTCGGGGCGCTCCAGGATCAACTCCCGGACAACCGGTTCCCCCTGGCGCAGGGAGCCGGCGACATCAAGGACCAGATCCAGCCGCTCCAGGCTGAATCCCGCCCCCTGATCGTCCGCTCCGATCAGCACCCCGTCCAGTTCCACCTGGGGATCCAGTCCGCGCAGGCGAAGACGAAAGGCGTCGACATGCACGGACTGCCCGGTCGCCTCCTCCAGCACCGACTCGAGTTGCCCCCGGAACTCCGGGGCAAAGTAGGTGGCAAGCCGCAGGACGGTAACCAGAACCGCTACCAGAACGACCATTGCCACGACGCCGAACCACCCCACCCGGGCGACCCGGGCCAGGAGTCCGGGGGATCCCGTCACGACGGTACCGGCAGGCATCGACTGCCCCCGTGCGCGCGGACCAATGGGAATGCCTCTGGCATGACTGACTGAACTCGCATGACATGTACCAGTCGGACCGGTACCGGCACCGACACGATTGCCGGGAAGGGCGACGCGGCCCCTGGCTTCGCGCCGGCGCTCCGCCCGCTAC
>SLLM01000201.1 GCA_007134055.1 Ectothiorhodospiraceae bacterium
CGTAGTTCATACCAGAAGGGCGCGAGGTCTCCCCAGCGGTTTACTTCGTAGCGGGTACCGGGAAACCCGGGGTTGAAGAAGGCGAGGGCATCGCGGGCCTTATGCCCGAGCCCCTCCTGGCCGTACCGCAACAGCAGGTAGAGCCGATCCAGATCACCGAGCAGCCAGCGCAACCGCTGCCCATGCCGGTAGTCACTCACCGGCTCCACGGGCTGGCCCGTCGCCCAGCGGCAAGCGAGGGTGGGGAAGTCCACCCCGGCGTCGATGGCGAGCTGCAACGAGCCCCAGAACCGCGGATTGATCTCCATGAGGTAGGGTGTGCCGTCCGGTGAGACCTTGAACTCCACCATGGCCGCGCCGCTCCACTCCACCGTGCCCAGGAGCTTCCTGGCGATATCAGCCATCTCCTCGTTCACCGGCACGCTCTCGGAGAGCACGCTCACACCACCCCAGGGCGGGCGCTCCCGGATCCGGCGGTGGGCAAAAAAGGCAAGCGGGTGGCCTTCGCCGTAGAACGTGAACACGCCCTGCCCCTCGCCCTCCACATATGCCTGCAGCAGGAACGGATGGTTGGCGAAGGCAGGGTCCTCCCTGACCAGGGCGGATACCTCCTCGCGGCTTGCCGCGATACGGACGCTGGTGGTGAGCCAGCGCCCGGGCAGTAGAATGCGGGAGCGGTAGGGTTTCAGGACCACGGGATAGCCGAGACTATCGGCCAGGTCGAGGGTATCTCCCGCCCGCTCGACGAAGTGCGTCGCCGGCGTTGGAACCCCCAGACGAGCGGCGGCGGCGAAGAGCTTCCCCTTGTCGGAGAGCGCCTCGAATGCGGCGATGTCGGCGAGCGGCATCCGGATGCCGCCGTATTCATGGCGACTCTCGGCCACCAGGTAGGTGGTGACCTCCGTCATCGGCAGGATGACATCCACCCCCGCTTGTCCGGCGATTGCCGGGAGCCGTGCGCGGAAAGCGTCGGGCGTCTGATAAGGGCAGGGATACACCAGCCGATGCCGGGCATGGCGGGACGCGCCCGCCAGGGTTCGCTCGGTGGAATCGGCGGTGACTACGTCCGCACCGCTCAGCCCCAGGGCTCGCGTTGCCGCAAGCGCGCTGCGCTGGTTTGCGTCCAGAACCAGTACCCGCATCCAGGTCCCTCGTTCATGATTGCACGGGAGCTATCTTTGGCGTGATGATACGCGTATTGCTACCTCACTGTGCCGCGCCGCAAGCCGAGTTGATCGGTGCGAAGGAGCGGAGCAGTGCGGCCGGGAGACGGAATGAACATCGTCAGGGATCTTGCCCCCTTGTGCCGAACCCGCAGCACGCTCATGAAGGCCGCACTGGCGCGAGCCTGGTTCCGCTTGGGCGGGTATCGTGGTGCCCGCTCGGTGGACTGGGCGCGGGTGGCGCGCCTGGTTTTTGTCTGCAAGGGGAACATCTGCCGCAGTCCCTACGCCGAATTCCGAGCCCGGGCAGCCGGCATGGAGGCCGCCTCTTTCGGCCTGCACGCACGGCCCGGCGCGCCGGCCAACCCCCTTGCCGTCGAGGCCTCCAGCGCCAGGGGCATAGACCTTACCCCGTCGCGTACCGCGGATGCCCAGGCGATAAGGCTGTCGTCCTCGGATCTCGTCATCGCCATGGAGCCCTGGCATTACCGGGAGATGGAAGGGCTTTGCCGCTGGAGCGGAGCGCAGAGAACGCTGCTCGGGATCTGGGGCGGTATGGACATGCCCTGGCTGCCGGATCCCTACTCCGGCTCTCGGGAGACCTTCGACCATTGCTACGCCGTCATCGACCCGGCGCTCGGTGACATGATGGGCCGGATCCGCGCGGCAGAGAAGGGCATGGGGCAGTCTGGCGAGGTGGTGGGCTGATATGGCGGCCGCCGGCGGGGTCGGAACAGGCGCGCTGCCGCGGCGGCAGCAAACCTTCATGCCGCCCATCGAGCAACTCTACGCACTGCGGCCGAGCGCCTTGTTCCGGGCCTTCGCCGGAGGCGGCTTCGCCTTCTGGATGGCCTGCTTCTACCTCTTGTTCGAGTACGTGCGCCCGCAGGCCATCTACGCGCCGCTGGAGGTTTATCCATACTGGGCGAGAACCTTCATCCTGCTTGCGCTGATCGGCTGGATCTTTGACCCGAAGCGTCGCTTTGTCTGGAACAAGATCACCACGGGGATATTCGTTTTTCTCGGTGTCATCATCGCATCGATCTACCACGCCTACTGGCCGGAGATCTCGCGCGAGAATTTCATGAATTTCTTCAACTGGGTGGTGATCTACTTCGTGCTCACCAATACGGTCACCACCCGGCACCGCGTATTCATCCTCCTGATCATCTTCATGCTGGCGAGCTTCAAGCTCTCGCAGTACGGGGCGATTACCTGGGCGAGCCGTGGGTTTGCTTTTGCGGATTGGGGGCTCGCAGGGCCGCGGGGCTTCTTTCAAAATCCTGGCGAGCTGGCGATCCAGATGGTGGTATTCGCGCCCATGGCGTTCTTCTTCGCACTGGGCGTGCGAAAGTATGTGAGCACCTGGCTCTTCTACGCCCTGATGCTCATGCCCGTCACGGCGGCCATGACGATCGGGGGCACCAACACCCGCGGGGGGCAGATCGCGCTTGCCGTCCAGCTCCTGGCCCTGCTCATGACGACGAGGCATCGGATCAAGGCACTACTGGGCGTCATGCTCGCCGCCTACATCGCATTCTCCCTCCTTCCTGATGAACAAATGCAGCGGTTCGAGAGCATGGGGGATGATACGACCTCCCAGCAGCGAATACTGTACTGGGAAAATGGCATCCAGATGATCCGGGACCATCCGGTGCTAGGCGTCGGCTATTTCAACTTCGTTCCCTATTTCAATACCTTTTACCCTGATGATGTGATTCTCGGGTGGTTGCGTGGCGCTGAACTGCCGCACAACATCACCATCCAGGTGGGGACGGACGCCGGGCTGGTGGGCCTCTCGGTCTTCGCCCTGCTGATATTCTGGGGATTCACCAGTATGCGGCGATTGAAGAAGATCGCCGACCAGCGGGGAGATATATTCTTCTCGCGCATGGCCGTGGGGATGAATCTTGCGTTGCTCGGTTACGTGGTGGCGGGGCAATTCGTCACGGTGGCGTACTATCCATACCTCTGGATCCATCTGACCCTGTGCGTCTGCATGCTGACGGCTCAGCGGCTGGAGGGTTCGGAGCCTACATTGTCCGCCAGATCCGCGGCGCCCAATCTGCGCAGCACCCAGCGCCCGGCTGCTGCCACCTGACCGCCCACTGTAACCCGAGGCACGACGATGTGCGGCATCGC
>SLLM01000187.1 GCA_007134055.1 Ectothiorhodospiraceae bacterium
CCAGGGCGGCCAGAAAGGTATGGCCGTCGATCAGTGAATAGGTGCCCGCAATCGCCAGCGTGTAAACAGACTGCAGCATCTGGAAGGCCACCATGGTGGCCCGCACCACCGCCACCGGCAGGCTGATGGACAGGAACATGACCACCACCACCAGGCCGCCGATCGCCGCTATACCGGTCATTACTCCGGCGACCAGGCCGGTGGCCAGCACCAGTCCTGTTCGCCCGTGGGAGGGAAAGCGATAGCCCCGCCAGAGCAGCAGCGTGATCAGCAGGACCAGTACCGAGATGATGAGCCGCATGCGATCGGCGGGAAGGCTTGCCAGCAGGAACATGCCGGCGGGGACGCTGATCATCGATCCCAGCATCAACCAGGCCATGATGCGCCGGTCGATCCTGCGCCAGACCGCAGGCAGCATATGCACGCTGGCGGCGATTTCCAGCAGCAGGAGCACGGGCACCACGGCTGCCGGCGGCAGGAACAGGGCCAGGCTCAGCATCACCAGCGCGCTGAAACCGAAGCCGGTATATCCGCGCACCACGCCGGCAAGGAACACCGCCAGCAACGCATACAGCACAAGGCCGGTACCGGGACCGCCGCCCCCAAGACCGTCTCCACGCAGTATCCTCTTCCGGTTGCGGAGTCATCCGCCAGACCTGGTGAAAACGCAGGGCGGGCGCGAACGGTAGCCACCGGGGCATCCGCACTCAGCGCGGTCCGGACTCCCGCTCCAGGGCCTGAAGGCAGGTGATGGTACAGGCCCCGACGATGTCGTCCACACTGCAACCCCGGGACAGGTCATTCACCGGTCGCGCCAGGCCCTGGAGTATCGGGCCGATGGCGGCGGCACCACCGATGCGCTCCGCGATCTTGTAGCCGATGTTGCCGGCGTCCAGGTCCGGGAACACCAGCACGTTCGCGGAACCGGCCACCGGGGAGCCCGGTGCCTTGCGTTCGGCAATCTCCGGAACGAATGCAGCGTCGAACTGGATCTCCCCTTCCACACCAAGCTCGGGCGCCCGCTCCCGGACGAGTTCCACCGCCCGACGCACCTTGTCCACACGGGGGTGGCTGGCGCTGCCGCGGGTGGAGAACGACAGCATGGCAACGCGGGGTTCCTCGTTCAGCAGGGTACGCGCTGTTCCGGCACTGGCGATGGCTATCTCGGCGAGCTGTTCGGCGTCCGGTTCCACCACCAGGGCGCAGTCGGCAAAGATCACCCCGCCCTTGCGGCGATGGTGCTCCCGGCATAGCAGCATCAGCAGAAAACTGGAGACCAGCCGCGCGTCCGGAGCCGGGCCAATCACCTGGAGCGCAGCCCTGACCACGTCCGCGGTGGGATGCACCGCACCCCCGACACAACCATCCACGTCGCCTTCCGCCACCAGCAGCATGGAGGCGTAGAGCGGCGTTTTCGCCAGTACCAGTGCCTTCTCCGGCGTCATTCCCTTGTGTTGTCGAAGGCGGTACAGACGGGCAGCGAGCCGCTCGGCCAGGGCCTTGTCCCCGGGATCAGCGATGCGGAACACCGGGGAATCCATGCCAAGCGCCTGGCAACGGCCCAGTATTTCATCCCGCGGCCCCACGACGGTCACGTTGGCAATGCCCTGTTCCGTGAGCTGTCGGGCGGCCTGCAGGACGCGTTCATCAACGCCCTCCATGAGCACCACGTCACGCGGTTTCTCCCGCGCTCGCTGGACGATACGTTCATAGACCTTCACACCCGGGCACCTCCGTTGTTGGGTACGGTTCCGCGGTGGTACCGACACCGCCAGTTTCAGCAACGCTGACGACCGTAGAACAGGTTCGCCGTATGGCGCGCCCCGGCGAAGAATAGCCAGCGCTCCACCAGCAGACCACCGGGCATGCCCGGCACCGCCAGCACCGCAAACGCGGCCTGTTCCGTTGCCAGCAGGCCGGGAAGCAGCCCCAGCGGCAGCACGAATGCCGCCAGGTACACCGCTGCCCGCAGCCAGCGCAGTTGCGCCGCCGGCGCCTGGTAGCCGAACTCCCGGTCCAGGAACGTCGGCGCGCTGCACCCCGACTCCAGCAGCCGTACCCGCCCCCAGGGCATTCCTCCGCGGATATCCGGTGGCGCACCCCGACGAGAGGCAACCGCGTTCCATGCCACCCGCCCGGGTAGCCGCGTGACCCGGGCCGGTACGCGCTGCCGCAGGGCGACAAAGCGATGGGGAGACTCTGTTTTCAGTCTCTAATAACGAGACATAATGGATTAAAAACAGAGAACCTGTCGAGTGCATCCGGACACTTCGAAACAACGGCGCAGCGACAGAGGACACGTCACAGTCACCGGGACACGCTGCTCACGGCCCCGCGCCTTTACACGATCACCGCTACATGATCATGCTTACCGGATGTTCCAGCAGGCATCGCAGCCGTCCGGAAGGCATGGTCGGTTCTCCATGGTGCCCTGCCTCGAGGGACTCAGCACGCATGCCGACGAAAACCGATGACGCCATGTGGCCGAGGCTGTTCCGGCTCGATGCCGAGAGTCCGATCAGCCTTCAGCAGCAGATCCGCGAGGCCCTGGTGGCGGCCATCCTGGATGGCCAGATCCCTCGCGAGGTACCCCTGCCATCCAGCCGGCGCCTTGCCGGTCAGCTCGGAGTGGCGAGGAACACCGTTGTGCTCGCGTACCAGCACCTGGCGGACGAAGGCTATCTCACCGCCCGGGAACGCAGCGGTTATTTCGTCAATCCCGGGATTCTCTGCAACCGGGTCGAACTGCCGGAGGAAACTGCCTGCGGCGCCGCTGACCGTCGGGGCGTGCGCTGGGACTCGCGCCTGCAGATGCGTCCCAGCACCCAGCGCAACATCACCAAGCCACCGGACTGGCAGAACTACGACTACCCCTTCATCTACGGACAAATGGATCCACGACATTTCCCGGTCAACGACTGGCGCGAATGCTATCGCCAGGCATTGACCGTGCAGGGGCTGTCGACGACGGTCCGCGATCACATGGACGCCGATGACCCGGAGCTGGTGGAACAGATCCAGAGTCGTGTGCTTCCCAGACGCGGCATCTGGGCGACCGCCGAAGAAATACTGATCACCATGGGCTCGCAGAACGCGCTCTACCTGCTGGCCATGCTCCTGGTGAGTCCGCGCAACGTAGTCGGCGTGGAAGACCCCGGATATCCAGACGCGCGCAACATCCTCTCGCAGGCGCTGGCGTTCTTCCAGCGACCATTCGTGGGTCATGTCAATGCAGGCATCCAGGTTGGCCTGGTCGTAGAGCAGCCCGACCCAGAAGGCCGGCA
>SLLM01000243.1 GCA_007134055.1 Ectothiorhodospiraceae bacterium
ATATTTGCCATGTGCTGTAACTCCTTCTCTACTTCTTTTCTGCTTCTGTAGCTTTTTCGTCTTTGTCAGCGGTTGCCTTTTCCTGCTTCTTCTGCGCTTTTTGGCTTCCGGTTTGAATCGCCTGTGCCACGTAGCCCGTAATAAGACGAATCGCCTTGATCGCATCATCGTTTGCTGGTATCGGATAATCAATGTCTGACGGATTAGTATTCGTATCAACAACTGCGACAATCGGAATACCGAGTTTTTGCGCTTCGCGAACCGCGTTCACGTCATGTAGTATATCTGTCACAAACAGTGCTCCAGGAAGTGTAGCCATGTTCTTGATACCACCGTACATGTGATTCATGTCGTCAATTTCTTCTTGATAGCGTTGGACCTCGAGCTTGCTGTAGCGATCTGCTAGTTTGCCTGAAGCCATGTCGTCTTCAAGCTTTTTCAGATACTTGATACGACCGCCCATAGTCGAACGATTTGTGAGCATGCCACCAAGCCAGCGCTCAGTTACATACGGCATATTCGTTTCTTCTGCTGCTTTCTTGATTGGCTCTTGCGCCTGACGCTTTGTACCGACAAGCAGTACCTGCTTACCCCGTGAAACGACACTACTCAAAAACGCTGTCGCCTCTTCTAGGCAATCAACTGTTTTCGCGAGATCTATCACGTGGCTGCCGTCACGCTTGCTGTGTATGTATGGCGCCATTTTTGGGTGCCAACGACTCGTTTTGTGCCCGAAGTGAGCACCAGAAGCAAAAAGCTCCTTAATATCTATGTCTGACATAGGTTATCTCTCCTTATTATGTACATCCTTGACGTCATAACCTCGTGAGTGGCTGCGCTCATGCTCAAGTGGCAATCTGAGAACAGAGGATGTTACTCCGAGACTTTTATATTTTGACTGACGCATCATACCAAACAACAAACAGATTGACAAGTGGTAAAGTAACCGATATAGTTACAGGCTGTTCATACGGCGCGTACGCCGTACTCACGGTCGACTGCAGATGATGAGCTCGCTGCTAACCGACCCTAACATAACGGAGCTCGAGGTTATTAGTATGAAAAAAGATATTCACCCAGAGAACTACCGCTTAGTGGTATTCCAGGATTTGAACGACAAAAGCACGTTCTTAACCCGATCAACAATCAAAGCCGAAGAAACAATCACCCTTGACGGCACCGAGTATCCACTCGTTCAGGTGCACATTTCGAGCAGCTCTCACCCGTTCTACACCGGTCAAGAAAAACTTATGGATGTCGAGGGTCGAGTTGATAAGTTTAAGGCTCGTCAGCAAGCTGCCAAAAAGCATGCTGCCGATAAAAAGCCAGCAAAAAAAGCTACCAAAGATAAGACTTCTGAAAAACCAGAAAAGCAAAAAATCGGCACACTAAAGAAGTAGACAGTTTACAGTGCACAGTCGACAGTTTTATGAAATCTTATAGAGAGCTAAAAGTATGGCAGCAATCATTTGCTATGGTAAAGCGTGTTTATACGCTATCGTCACAACTGCCACAAAGTGAACTATATGGTCTCAAGTCACAGATGGAGCGATCGGCAGTCTCCATCCCAAGCAACATCGCCGAGGGCCAACAAAGAAATAGCAACTTAGAGTTTTCTCGCTTCATAAGTATTGCTCGAGGATCTGCGGCAGAGCTGTCAACGCAGCTGCTTCTCGCCGAGGATATTTACAAAATTGATACTTCAGAGATACTGAACGACCTCGAGGGTATTCAAAAAATGCTCTATGGTTTGCAGATAAAGCTGTAAACTGTCCACTGTAAACTGTAAACTGTACATATGGAAGAAAAAGAGCAAGCACTACGAGACGAACTAGCGGATATTCAGGAGCAGCTAAAGGATACGAGTATTTTCAGTACTTCGAAGTATCCGAAAATTGCAAAACGTCAAAAATACCTCGAAGACACACTCACCCTTATCGACAAACTGCATAAACTCAGCGAAGATTATCGCCAGTCAGAATCAATCGTGCAAGATGAATCTGGTGACCTTGCCGAAATGGCACAGGCAGAACTTGATGAGCTACAAACCAAGATTGAGGCTACCGAACAAAAACTCAGCGAAGCATTGACACCGAAAGATCCAAATGATGATAAAGATATCATAGTTGAGATACGAGCTGCGGCAGGCGGTGATGAGGCGAGCCTATTCTCGGGTGATTTATATCGCATGTACACCCGCTGGTGCGAAAATAATAACTACAAACTCGAGCTCATATCAGAAAGCCCGAGCGAAGCCGGTGGCTTTAAAGAAATATCTTTCTCGGTCAAAGGTGATAGCCCCTACTACATGCTGAAATTCGAAGCTGGCGTACACCGAGTTCAGCGCGTCCCCTCGACCGAAAGCCAGGGTCGGATACACACCAGTACCGCTACTGTTGCTGTTATGCCGGAAGCCGAAGAAACCGATGTAGAAATCGATCAAAATGATCTGCGAATAGACGTATACCGGAGCAGCGGCAAGGGTGGTCAGTCAGTAAACACCACTGACTCTGCCGTTCGTATTACCCACATTCCAAGTGGGCTCGTCGTTAGCTGTCAAGATGAAAAGAGCCAAATTAAGAATAAAGACAAAGCCATGGGTGTACTTCGCGCTCGACTATTGCAGAAAAAAATAGAAGACGAGCAACAAGAGCTATCCGATGCTCGCAGAAAGCTCATCGGCTCCGGCGACCGCGCCGAAAAAATCCGTACATATAACTTCCCTCAAGACCGCATTACCGACCACCGTATCGGATACAGTCGGAGCAACATACCTGCGGCACTAGATGGCGACATAGATGACCTCATCGAAAAGCTCCACGAGTACGAACGAGAGCTTATAAAGCAAGAATAGTTTTTAAGCCGCGTCCTTGCTAGCATACGGCTTGCCTGAAGCCCTTCTTGCTGTTCGTCTTGCCTGCTTGTACCAAGCTCGATCGCCAACCTCTTCCTTGCCTTTTGTCTCTTGAATTGTGTCCTGTGTCTCTGCGATTGCTTTACTAGCGAGCGTTGCTACAAGCTCCATTGCTTTTGGGTTTTGTATTTCAACGGATCCATAGCCTTCGCGATTAACTGCTACAGGGCTACTTTCGCCATATTTTTCTTCAGCGGTATATACTCCTTGACGTTCATGAACTTGAGCAGACGACGATCGATTACCATTGAGTGCTACGCTTTGGTTTACGTGTGCCTTTGGTTTTCGTAGGCCAAGGTCAACTTTTGCTCCGGTTACAGGTCTACCAGTTACAGCGTCTGGTTCCGGCTCGTCACCGAGTGATTC
>SLLM01000083.1 GCA_007134055.1 Ectothiorhodospiraceae bacterium
CCACACTGTATTCCCGGGGGTCCCCGAGCTGGCTGATGGCGGAACGGCGGTCCGGCAACAGCCAGCGGCTGGTGAGCAGGATGAAGCCAAGCCCGGTCACCGCCACCGGCAATCCCACCCAGGCGAGCTCGAACATGGACAGCCCGTCGGCCGGGCTGCGGTCCAGCAGCAACCCGTTGACCACCAGGTTGGTACTGGTACCGATCAGCGTGCAGGTCCCCCCGAGGATTGCAGCATAGCTCAGGGGGATCAGCAGCCGGGAGGCTGGCAGTCCGAGCTTGCGCGACCATTCGGTGACCGCCGGGATGAGCATTGCCACCACGGGCGTATTGTTGAGGAAGGCGCTGAGGAACGCCACCGGGCTCATCAGTCGAAGCTGCGCCCGGGGCAGGGAGCGCGGCCGGCCCAGCACCCGGTGGACGATCCAGTGGATCCCGCCGGTCTCCTCGAGACCCGTCACCACCACGTACAGGACCGCCACGGTGATCAGCCCCTGGTTGCCCAGTCCGGCAAAGGCATCCGCCGGCGTCAGCACACCGCCCACCACCAGCACGGTGAGACCACCCAGGAACACCATGTCCGGGGCCAGGCGGGTTACGCTCAACACCCCGAGAACGCCAATGACAACGCTGATGGTCAGCCAGGCTTCCCAGGCCAAGGGTGAAGCTCCCTGCGCAAGAACGGGATATCCGCCCGTGGGCCGGCACCCCTGCGATGGCAGGCAAGGCAATCCGGCGGGGTCGTGGCGGGGCAGGCGACAACGGTACCGGTTTCCATCACCCGCCGGAAAGATGAGATTGCAATGACTTCATTGCGCAACGGTCTATGCGCCCCAGTCCTTGCCACGCAGGTAGGCAAGGAATTCGTCTCCCAGCTCCGGATGCTTGAGCCCGTATTCCAGCGTCGCCTTGAGATAACCGAGCTTGCTGCCGCAATCATACCGGGTGCCGCGGAATTCGTGGGCGTACACCGCCTCGTACTTCAGCAACTCGGCGATGGCGTCGGTGAGCTGGATCTCGCCGCGGTGGTCGGCCGGTGTGCGCGCCAGCAGGTCGAAAATCCGCGGCGTGAGAATGTAGCGGCCCACCACCGCGAGGTTAGAAGGCGCATCGCCGGGGCTCGGCTTCTCCACGATACCGTGCACGCGGGAGACACGATCCTCCAGCGGCTCGGCGCTGACGATGCCGTACTTGTCGGTTTCCGTCTCCGGGACCCGCTCCACTCCGAGGATGGAACACTGCCGCCGGGCGAACTCCCTGGTCATCTGCGCCAGCACTTCCTCGCCGTTGCCGTCGATGAGATCGTCGGCCAGGATCACGGCGAAGGGTTCGTCGCCGACGATGGGGCGTGCGCAACCCACGGCGTGACCCAGTCCCAGCGCCTCGCCCTGGCGAATGTAGATGCAGTTCACCCCATCCGGCACGGTGCTGCGGACCATGTCGAGCATGCCCAGCTTTTCCTTGGCCTGCAGTTCCACTTCCAGTTCGTAGGCCTTGTCGAAATGGTCCTCGATGGCGCGCTTGGTGCGCCCGGTGACGAACACCATGGTGTCCACGCCGGCGGCCACGGCTTCCTCCACGGCGTACTGGATCAGCGGCTTGTCCACCACCGGCAGCATTTCCTTCGGGCTCGCCTTGGTGGCAGGCAGAAAGCGGGTGCCGAGACCGGCTACCGGAAATACGGCTTTGCGAATTCGCTGGGTCATTGTCTGTCCCCGATCAGGCTCGATTGTGGTTGGTCGTTCGGTACGGGCGACGGCGCCGGGCACCGACCACGATGGGCACGATACGGGCAGGCGCCGGCACCGGCAAGGTCGGCGCCAGTCAGCGATAGCGCCGCAGGCGTGCGACCAGGGCAACGGTGGCCGGATCGGCATCCGCGGGGAGGTCGCCTCCGTCGACCGCGGCCCGCAGCCCTTCCGCCAGGTTCTTGCCGAGTTCCACACCCCACTGGTCAAAGGGATTGATATCCCAGAGCACCGACTCGACGAACACCCGGTGCTCGTACAGGGCGATCAGCATGCCCAGATGACGCGGATCGGTGCGCGGAAACATCAGCGTGCTGCTCGACCGGTTGCCGGGCTGCACCCGGTGGGGGACCAGGGCGCGAATCCGCTCCGCGGGAACGCCGGCCTCCTCCATGGTGCGCGTCACGGCCGCCGCGTCACGGCCCTCCATCAGGGCGCGGGCCTGTGCCAGGCCGTTGGCCAGGGTCAGTGCCTCCTGCTCCGGTGTCCCTCCGGAGCCCCGGGCCGGGAGCAGGAAATCCACGCTGGCCGGTTCCGTGCCCTGATGCAGCAGCTGCAGGAACGAATGCTGCGCGTTGCCGCCGAACTCGCCGAACACCAGGGGCGCGGTTGCTCCGCGCACCGGTGTGCCGTCCCGCCGGACCGACTTGCCGTTGGATTCCATCTCAAGCTGCTGCAGGTAGGCGGGGAGGCGGCCCAGGCGATGATCATAGGGCAGCACCACGTGGGCATGGCAGTGCAGGAAATTGCGCTGCCACACCGCAAGAAGGCCCATCAGCACCGGCAGGCTGGCTTCCAGGGGCGCATTGCGGAAATGCTGGTCCATGCGGTGCATCCCCCCGAGAAACTCCAGGAAATGCTCCCGCCCGATGGCAAGTGCCAGCGGCAGCCCCACGGCCGAGGAGACGGAATAGCGGCCGCCCACCCAGTCCGGAAGCAGGAACTGCAGGTGGGGGGAAATCCCCCAGGCCGTCATGGCTTCCGGCTTGCCGGAGACACCCGCCACGTGGCGGGCCGGCGCCCCGGGACCCAGCCGACCCAGGAGCCATTCCCGCATCACTGCGGCATTCTGCAGGGTATCCGGCGTACCGAAGGACTTGGAGGAAATGATGAACAGGGTGCGGGCCGGGTCGACCCGGGCGAGCACGTCGGCGAGCTGTACGCCATCCATCCCGGACACGAACCAGGTACCACCACCCTCCCGCGTGCGGAAGCGGGCAAGCGCCTCGGTCGCCATGGCCGCGCCCAGGTCCGAGCCGCCAACCCCCAGGTTGACGACGGTGTCGAGCGGCTCGTCGCCGACGCCCCGGATACGGCCCTGCTGAAAGTCGCCGACGAAGGCAAGTAACCGTTCCCGCTCCCTGATCACACCAGCCAGGGCATCGCCGGTGTCGCCGCTTGGGACCGTGCCGGGATCGAGCTCCCGCATCAGGGTGTGCAGCGCGGACCGTCCCTCGGTGGTATTGACCGGCTCCCCCGCGAACAGCGCTGCGATCCGCTCCCGCAGCCGCGTCTCCCGCG
>SLLM01000376.1 GCA_007134055.1 Ectothiorhodospiraceae bacterium
CCTCCGGCGAGTGGACGACCAGCAGTGGTGCAGAGACCTCCTGCAGGGTCTCCAGGGTCGGGTACCGGTGGCGTACCAGCGGGCGCACCGGGAACATCGGGTAGAGCTCCGCGCCCATGTCCGCCACCGAGGTGAAGGCCGACTCCAGCACCAGTCCGGCCACCGGGTTGCGGGCGGCAACATGGGCCGCCACCGCGGCACCCAGTGAGCGACCGAAAACCAGCACCTCCTCGGGGGGTACACGCAGTTCCGCGGCGAGAAAGTCCATTGCCGCCTGCGCGTCGCGGTACAGGCCGGCCTCCGACGGCCGCCCCTCGCTACGGCCATACCCCCGGTAATCGATGATCAGCACACTCAGGTTGAGCGCATGAAAAATCTCCAGTGAATCCAGGCGATGGGAGACGTTGCCGGCGTTCCCGTGCAGAAACAGCACCACGGCCCGCTCTTCCTCGGCCGGCACGAACCAGCCGTGGAGCCGCAGATCGTCGCTGGTGACCATCTCCACGTCCCGGTAGTGCAGGCCGGCATCGGCGGGCGTGGCCACCAGCTCCCGGCCCGGCACATGGGGCAGATGGATGAGTCTGGACTGAAACACGTACAGCAGGCCCAGCAGCAGCACGTAGACCACCGCCAGGCCAACCGCAAAACGCAGCAACAATGCTATCGTGGAACTCGACATGCAACGACCTACTCACGGCTTGTCAGGTGCGATGTTCCGGGCTACCCGCGCGAATCATGGCTACCGCTCGCAGGGCCCCCATGGCCCCAGTGTAACCCCGAGCCGGCGTGACCACCGCCGTCGCGGAGTGGCTCCGACGCACCTCGCGTTCACGGGGTTCCTGCTGGTCTCCCTGCTTGCTTCTTCCTGGCTGCAGGGGTGTGCCGGCGTCGGCCGTGCCTACGAAACGACACTGGTGCTGGGTGACGTAGCCGCCGGCGACGACGACAGCTTCCTCAAGCGCAGGCGGCCCGAACCCGAGCGGGAGGCGCTGGAGTACCGGGTCGAGGACCGGGAGTACGTGGCGGATATCTACCGACCGGCACAACCACGCCGCGGCCACATGCTGCTGGTACACGGCTTCACCGAGGAGGGTCGCCGCGATCCCCGCCTGGCCTCCTTCGCCCGCACCCTGGCCCGGGTCGGTTTCACCGTCTTCGTTCCCGAAGTCGACGGTCTGCGGGATTACTCCATCAGCAGCCGGGAGGTGGAGGTCCTTGCCGACGCCCTGCGCTTCAGCACCGGCGAGGAGGGACCGGCTGCCGGGGAACACAGCGCGGTTCTCGCCTTCAGCCTTGCGGTGGGCCCCGCCATGCTCGCGGCCAAGGAGCCGGACGTGGCCGGGCGGGTCAGTTTCATCGTTGCAGTAGGCGGCTACTACGACCTCCCCGACACGCTGCGTTACGTGACTACCGGCGTGGATGCCGGTAGCGGCGAGGCACGTCCGCCCCCGCCCCAGCGGGAAGGACGCTGGGCGGTACTTCTGAGCCAGCTGCACTGGCTGGAGAGCGACCAGGATCGGGAACTGCTGGAACGCATGGCCCAGCGCCGACTGGAATCCGCCGACGCACCAGTCCATGATCTCCGCCGGCAACTGGGTGAGGAAGGCCGGGCCGTCTACTCCCTGGTCAACAACCGGGATCCGGAGCAACTGGAAGCCCTGCTCGCCGAACTGCCCGAGAGACTGGAGCGCGAGATCAGGTCCCTGGACCTCTCCACCCGGGACCTGTCCCGCCTGGAAGGCGACGTGATCCTGATCCACGGACCCGATGACCGCGTGATCCCGATCAGTCACAGCGAACGGCTGGAGCAGGCGCTGCCCGATCAGCACCGTACCTGGTTCTACCGGGCCGGAGGCCTGGGCCATGTCGACGTCACCCCCGGCCTGCGGGATGGCGTGGGGCTCTGGCGGGCAACATGGCGGGTACTCCGGGAAGGGGAGCGACAAGCCGCCACCACAGATCTTCCCAGGGACTCCGCCAGCCTCCACACTATGCAACCCTGAGCACAACTGGCCCTGGAACCGGAAATCATGTGGGATCTGCCGCAACTGCCAGCCGTTCACCAGCCGGAGCGCATCGCCGTGGTCACCAGCGGCGGTGACGCACCGGGAATGAACGCCGCCCTGCGTGCCGTAGTCCGCACGGCCTGCGCGCGTGGAATCGAGGTTCTGGGGGCGGAACGCGGTTATACCGGGCTGGTGGACAACACCCTGCGCCCCCTGTCGGTCGCCTCGGTGGGAAACATCCTCCACCGTGGCGGCACCATGCTCAAGAGCGACCGCTCCGAGGCCTTCCGGGATCCCGCGGTCCGCCGCCGGGTCGCCGCACACCTCCGCACCCGGAACGTCGCGGCGCTGGTTGTCATCGGCGGCGACGGTTCGCTCACCGGTGCCCACCTCCTCTCCCGGGAGACCGGCCTGCCCGTCGTCGGGCTGCCGGGCAGCATCGACAACGACATCCATGGCACCGAGCACACCATCGGCTTCGACACCGCCGTGAACACCGCCCTGGAAGCCATCGACCGGATCCGGGACACGGCCCACTCCCACGAACGGGTTTTCCTGGTGGAGGTCATGGGTCGCAGCTCCGGTATCCTCGCTACCGCGATCGGGCTTGCCGGGGGCGCGGAGATCATCCTGATGCCGGATTCACCCGTGGTAATCGATGAACTGGTCACCGGTCTCACTGCCAGTCGACAGCGGGGCAAGACCAGCAGCCTGATCGTGGTGGCCGAGGGACAGGACCCGGGTTTTACCCCGGACCTCGCGCAACAACTTTCCGCGCGCGGCCACCAGGCGCGCGGCTGCATCCTCGGTCATGTGCAGCGGGGGGGATCACCGACGGGCCGGGACCGGCTGCTGGCAACCTGCCTGGGCGCCAGCGCCGTAGACCACATCTGCGGGGGAGTCCACGATGTCATGCTGGGTATCCGCGACGGACGCATTTGCGCCACCGCGCTCGCGGACGTGATCAGCCGATCCCGGGAATCCCGCACGACCATGCTGGAACTGGCCCGCATGCTGTCAAACTGACTCTCCCACTGGAAACGTCGCCTGGCACACAGTATCTTGGGACCCGATGTCCCGGTACCGGTGTCGTCTGGTCGTCCGATTGCCGGCCGGCACGAAATGCAGGTCGCCGGGGAGGAAGCTGTTGTCCGGATAGGTACGCGATGCGTCTGCTGGTCCTGCTCACCGTCTGCTTCGCTGCGCTCTCCGCGCCCCTGCAATCCGCCGAGGGACAACTCTACCGGTGGGTGGACGAGGACGGTGCCGTCCACTACACGGATTCCCTGCCACCCGAGCGCGCCCGCGACGGCCGACGAGTATACTCCCGCGGCGGCATTGCCGAGGAAGATATCGAGGCGGCACCCACGGAAGAGGAACGCCAGGCCCTGCGCGAGGAACAGCGCCGGCAGGAGGAAGAAGCGGCGGCGCAACGCAGGGCGCGGGAGGAACAGGCAGCCTATGACCGGTTCCTGCTGCGCACGTACACCGGCACGGAGCACATCCGCCGTGCCAGGGAATCCCGGCTCGAGCGGCTCGACCATAGCCGGGGGCTGCTGCAGGATCGCCTTGAACGGGATCGGAACGACCTCTCCGAACTCCGCAGCCAGGCAGCGGAAGCCGAGCGCGGGGGCCACAGCGAAGCGGCACTGGATACCCTGTACACCCGCATCGAGCGGCTGCAACGCCGCATCGACGCGCGGGAACGGGACCTGATGGAACTCGACAGGGAGGAGGACGAGCTGCTGGCCGAGTTCCAGGCGCACCTGGAACGCTACCGGGAACTGGAAGCGGAGCAGCGCTAGCGCCCTGCGGCAGGCCCGCCATCCCGCGTGCTGCAGCGGCCGCGCGCAGGCAGGGTGTTCACGGTACGGAACACCCACCCCCTCAGTCGCTTCTCCGACTCCTGATCAAGGTACCGACGCCGCTATCGGTAAACAGCTCCAGGAGCACCGCATGGGTCACCCGGCCGTCGATGATGTGGGCGTCCCGCACACCATGCTCCACGGCGTCCAGGGCACAGCGGATCTTCGGCAGCATGCCGCCATGAATGGTGCCGTCGGCGATCAGATCCCGCACCCGGGCGGCATCCAGCCCGGTGAGCAACTCTCCCTGCCTGTCCAGCAGGCCCACGGTATTGGTGAGGAGGATCAGCTTCTCCGCCCGTAGCACTTCAGCCAGTTTGCCGGCCACCAGGTCGGCGTTGATGTTGTAGGATCGACCGTCGTCACCGACCCCGATCGGCGCAATCACCGGAATGAACTCGCCGGTGTCGAGCATGTCCACCACCGCGGGATCCACGTGGGCAACCTCACCCACGTGACCGATATCCAGCGCGGCATCCTCGCCGTCGGAGGGGGTGGCCCCGGAGAGTACCAGCTTGCGGGCCCGAATCAGGCCCCCATCCTTGCCGGTGAGGCCGACGGCCCGCCCCCCCTGGCCATTGATGAGCTGGACGATTTCCTTGTTCACCAGCCCGCCGAGCACCATTTCCACCACATCCATGGTCTCGGCATCCGTCACCCGCATACCCTCGATGAAGCGCGATTCCTTGCCGATGCGTTCCAGCAGCTTGCCGATCTGCGGCCCGCCACCGTGGACCACCACCGGGTTGAACCCCACCAGTTTCATCAGCACGATGTCGCGGGCGAAACTGCGCTTGAGCGCGTCGTCCACCATCGCGTTGCCACCGAATTTCACCACGATGGTCTTGCCCCGAAAGCGCCGTATATAGGGCAGGGCCTCGGTCAGAACATGGGCCACCAGGGCCGGTTCAGTCGATGATTCGCTCATTTCCCTCGCTTTCGGTCGGGCCCGGTATCCCGGGCATATCAGAAATCCGGACGCAGATCCGGTCGGACCTCGGCGATCAGTTGCCTGAACGCCTCCTTGATCCGCTCCAGCGCCTCCACCGTGTCCGCCTCGAACCGCAGCACCAGGCAGGGCGTAGTATTCGAGGCGCGCACCAATCCCCAACCGTCGAGGAAGTCCACCCGGAGGCCATCGATGGTGGTGATCCGGGCATCGGGAAACTGCGCCCTTGCCACCAGGTCACTGATTACCCGGGGTGGTTCGCCTTCCTCCAGATTCACCTTGATCTCCGGCGTGCTGACCGTCTCCGGCAGTTCCGCGAACACCTCGGTGCTGCTGCGAGGGTCCAGGGAGAGGATTTCCAGCAACCGCGCGGCTGCGTAGATGCCGTCGTCAAATCCGTCCCAACGGTCATTGAAGAATATGTGACCGCTCATCTCGCCGGCCAGCGGTGCCCCGGACTCCTTGAGCTTGGCCTTGATCAGCGAGTGCCCCGTTCGCCACATCACCGGCACGCCGGCATGGTCGGTAATGAGGCGGGCAAGATGCGCCGAACACTTGACGTCAAAGATGATGTCCGCCCCGGGCTGACGGCTGAGGATATCCATGGCAAAGAGCATCAGCTGCCGGTCAGGCCAGATAATCTTGCCCTCGGCATCCACCACGCCGAGCCGGTCGCCATCGCCGTCGAATGCAAGGCCCACGTCGGCGTCCTGCTCCCGCACGGTATCGATCAGTGTCTTCAGGTTGTCCGGGACGCTGGGGTCCGGGTGGTGATTGGGAAACTCGCCATCGATCTCGCAGAACAGCTCGACCACCTCGCAGCCCAGACTGCGGAGCACGAGCGGCGCGGTCTCCCCGGCGACCCCATTGCCGCAGTCCACCACCACCTTCAATGGCCGGTGCAGGGTGACGTCTGCGGCAATGCGATCGATGTAGGCACCGAGCACGTCGTGCTGCCGCACACTGCCGTCCCCTTCGATCAGGTCGTTATCGACGATACGCCGGTGCAGATCGGCAATCGCCTGACCGTACAACGTCTCGCCACCCAGCATGATCTTCAGACCGTTGTAGTCCGGGGGGTTGTGGCTGCCGGTAACCTCCACCCCGGAACCGGTGCCCAGGTGGTAGGTGGCGAAATAGGTGACCGGCGTGGGAACGCGGCCGATGTCGATCACTTCCCGACCGGTGTCACGCAACCCCTGCGCGAGGGCATCGGCGAGTTCCGGGCTGGATAACCGGCCGTCCCGGCCGACCACCACCTGCGGACACTCCCGTGACGCCGCCTCGCTGCCAATGGCACGGCCGATCATCCGGACCACGTCGGCGGACAGGCCGCGGCCCACCACACCACGGATGTCGTAGGCGCGAAACAGGCTGGCTTCAACGGTCACGTGCGACTCCTTCGATGCTGCAACCGGGGCGGCCCGATCGGACTGCCGTCCTTCCCGGCGGAACTGCTCGATTTCCTCCGGCGCCACATTCTCCTCCACTTCCAGCCCACTGAGCAGGTCGTCCGGGTCATTGTAGCGGGCGGGGCGGGGCGGCGAACCATCGTCACCGGGCTTGCGCCGTGGAGCCCGGGCACCGGAGGCGCCTCCCGATTCCGTTCCGCCGTCCCCGGACTTGCCGAGGCCGGGAAGGGATTCCCGCAAGACCCGGTCCGACTCCGGCAGGCGCATCGAATGGGTGGCGGACACCTGGCCCGCGGACGCCTCCCGGGCCACTGCGGCCCACTCCCGGGCATCAGCGACCACGCGGCCGCGCACCATCGTCATCACGCCCCAGACGAGCAGTGCCAGGAGTACCAGCGAGACGCCGACGATGGTCAGGAACCACGGATCACTGAGGGGATCGAACACCCGGGGCGCAGCCGGCACCTGGTAGCGCAGGCGCCAGACGGTGCCGGGAACCGCCTGGATATCCTCCGCCGCGGCCGCCGCTTCTCCACCCAACACCACGACGCGGGCGCCCTCATCATCCGCGGGAGCCTGGGAGACAATCAGTCTTCCCAATCCCTGGGCGGGAAGTGGCAACACCCGGGACACCCAATCCACCGGGTAGGACACCACCAGGGTCCCGAGCACTTCACCGTCCGCCACCACGGGCTGAAGAAAATTGACGTGCGCCTGGGGCCGGCCCAGCAGGTGCGCCTCAACCACCGGAGACTCCCGGGCGTCCTCCGCTTCCCGCAGCATGCCCAGCAGCGCATAACCAATCGGCGGGTCACCGCCCGGATCGGCCTCGTCCCACCCACGGGGGAACAGTCGCAGGCGGGCAGCGCCAGGGAAGGCTACCGCCAGCCCGGACTCCGCCAGCCAGTTGCGGTCCCCGGCCCCCAGGGCGTCGATCAGTTCCGGATGCCGCGCAAGCGCGGCCAGGCGACGCTGTTCGCCCTCGACGGCGGCACCGAGCTGCCGGGCGGCGAGCTGCGCCATCATCCCGGCCTGTCGCTGCTGGGATGCGGTTCGTTCCTGGTCCGCAGCGTCCTGGGCAAACCACAACCCGCCGAGAAGAATGCCTGCAGCGACGAAGAACAGGATCAGGGCCAGCGCCGGCAGCCCTGGCCCTGCCCTGCGCCTTGCCGCGACGGCCGGCGCCGTTGGTCGCTTGCTCATGGTTCCTCCCGGCTGCCCATGATGCACCATCAATGCCGGCCGGAGTGTCCGAACCCGCCGCTGCCACGGTTGCTGGGAGTGAAGGCGGAGACCAGTTCGAACTCGGGACGGACGACGGGAACGAACACCAGCTGGGCGATGCGCTCGCCGGGCTCGACAGTGAACGTCTCGGCGCCCCGGTTCCAGCAGGAGACCATCAGCTCCCCCTGGTAATCGGAATCGATCAGCCCCACCAGGTTGCCGAGCACGATGCCGTGCTTGTGGCCGAGACCGGAACGCGGCAGGATGACCGCGGCGAGCCCGGGATCGCCAATGTGGATCGCCATGCCGGTGGGAACAAGATGAGCGGTTCCCGGTTGCAGCCGCAACGCCTCGTCGAGACAGGCCCGCAGATCGATACCCGCTGCGCCGTCGGTGACGTAATCAGGAAACGGAAACTCCGTTCCCAGGCGCTCGTCGAGCACACGTACCTGAATCGCTTGCATGACCCCCTGCTCCGTCGTCAAGCACCCGCCGGCCAGTCACCGGCTGCCTTGCGACCCTTGATAACGCTCGGCAATCAGACCGACCAGTTCCTGTGCGACCTGCGTCTTCAGTCCGGGTCCCAGGCGCCTGCCTCCACCTGTCCAGAACACATCCAGCGTGTTGCTGTCGGCCTCGAAACCGCCGCCAGCCTGCCCGACCCGGTTGGCGGCGATCATGTCAAGACCCTTACGGCGCAACTTGTCCCGGGCGTGCTCTTCGACACTGCTGGTCTCGGCGGCGAATCCCACTGTGAAAGGCGGTTCGGAAGCGGCCGCCACGCCGGCAAGAATGTCCGGATTGGGAACCAGCTGCAAGTGCATGGCAGCGTCGGACTTCTTGATCTTGTCGTCGGCTACGTGCGCGACACGATAATCGGCCACCGCGGCGCTGGCGATGAATATATCCTGCCCGGGCAGATTCTGCTGTACGGCGGTCGCCATCTCCTCCGCCGTCTCCACGTCGACGCGCTGCACACCGGAAGGCGTCACCATGGCGCAGGGGCCTGCAACCAGCGTGACCCGGGCACCCGCGGCAGCCGCTGCCGCTGCAACGGCGAACCCCATCTTGCCGGAGCTGCGATTGCTCAGGTACCGCACCGGATCCAGGGGTTCGCGGGTCGGGCCCGCAGTCACGAGCACTCGTCTGCCGGCCAGCACCGGCGGGGCAAACAGCCCCTCCAGTGCCGCAACCAGCTCCAGGGGTTCGAGCATGCGCCCCGCGCCGGTTTCGCCACAGGCCTGATCCCCCCTACCGGGACCGAACACCGCGACACCGCGCTCTTGCAGGGTCGCAAGGTTCTGCCGGGTGGCGGGATGAACCCACATCACCCGGTTCATCGCCGGGGCGATGGCCACCGGCGCCTCGGTTGCCAGGTATACGGTGCTCAGGAGGTCGTCCGCCAGCCCATGACAGAAACGTGCCATGAGATCGGCGCTGGCTGGCGCCACCAGCACTGCATCCGCCCACCGCGCCAGGTCGATGTGGCCCATGGCCGCCTCGGCCGCCGGATCCAGCAGGCTGGTATGTACCGGTTGGCCCGACACGGCCTGGAAGGTCAGGGGACGCACGAACTCTTTCGCCCCGGCGGTCATCACCACCCGGACCCGGGCACCGGCATCCCGCAGCCGCCGCACCAGGTCGGCGCTCTTGTAGGCGGCGATGCCGCCACTTACCCCAAGCACGATGTTCTTGTCTGTCAACTGGGCCATGCAGCCGCCGGTTGCCGTCGGGATTGCGGCAAGTGTACCCGTCTTTCCGGGTACACGGCCATGGCAGGGTGCCCCGGGGTCACCAGGTGAGGGTTTCGGCCCAGTCAACCGAGGCGGCCAGGCGATCCCGGAGGATATCGTCGGAGTACCCGTCCAGTTCCCTCCAGGCATCGAGCTGCGTCTGCGCAGCCAGCATCGCCTTGCGCACCTCACCCCCGTCCTCGGCCACGAACAGCAGCACCTGCATGCCGTAGGATTCCCTGCCGGGGAGCACGGACCAGGCCCGTCCGGCCGCGTCGTGGATGATGCGTTCACTCATGGCGGAACCGTCCCATTGCGATCTGCATGAATGCATGCTCGGACAGGATACGTACCCACCACAACCCCCCGTCGGCAGCAAACACCCCGCGTTACAGCAGGCCACGCTCGGCAAAGGATACCGGCTCGCCATCGCCCACCACCATGTGGTCGAGCAGGCGAATGTCCACCACGGCCAGCGCGTCACGCAGCCGCTCGGTGATCAGGCGATCGGCACCGCTTGGCTCCGCCACGCCGGAGGGATGGTTATGGGCGAGGATGACCGCCGCCGCGTTACAGGCAAGGGCACGCTTCACCACTTCCCGGGGGTAGACGCTGGCGGCATCGATGGTTCCGCGGAACAGCTCCTCGAAGCGCAACACCCGGTGCCGGTTGTCGAGAAACAGGCAGGCAAAGACCTCGTGCGGCAGGTGCCGCAGGCGGGAAGCCAGGAAACGACGGGTGAGTTGCGGGCTTGTCAGCGCGTCCCCCCGCCGCAGGCTGTCGGCCAGGTGCCGGCGGGCAATCTCCAGCACCGCCTGGAGTTGCACATACTTTGCGTCGCCAAGACCCGGGGAGACGCAGAAACTGTCGCGGTCGGCATCCAGCAGGGCCCGCAGGCCACCGAAGCGGGAAAGCAGCTCGCGGGCGAGATCGACCGCGCTGCGCCCGCGAACGCCGGTGCGCAGGAATATCGCGAGCAGTTCGGCATCCGACAGGGACTCCGCCCCGTGTGCCAGCAACCGTTCGCGGGGCCGCTCGGTGGCCGGCCAGTCGGTAATGGGCATGATCGCTCCCTCCATGGAACGCTTCCGGACCACGCAAGGTCAGGGAATCGGCGCAGCCGGTCAGGCCATGGCCGCGCGCAGCTTCTGCATGGCGTTCTTCTCCAGCTGCCGCACCCGCTCGGCGGATACACTGTAGCAATCCGCCAGTTCCTGCAGCGTGGTCTTGTGCTCGGCGAGCCAGCGACGCTGGACGATGTCGCGACTGCGTTCATCGAGGCCGGCCAACGCTTCGTGCAACGAGTTTACCTGGTGCCTGTCCCAGTCACCCTGCTCCACCGCTTGCGCCGGATCCTGCCGGCTGTCCTGCAGATAGGCAGCGGGGGCGCGCAGCACCGAATCCTCGTCGTCACCATCCGGCTGCGGATCGAAGGAAACGTCGTGACCGCTGAGGCGCGACTCCATATCCATGACCGTCTCCGGCTTGACGCCGAGATCCCGGGCAACGGTGTTCACCTCGTCGCGGGACAGCCATCCGAGCCGCTTCTTCGAGCTGCGCAGGTTGAAGAACAGCTTCCGCTGGGCCTTCGTGGTGGCTACCTTGACGATTCGCCAGTTGCGCAGGATGTACTCGTGGATCTCCGCCCGTATCCAGTGCACGGCGAAGGACACCAGGCGAACCTTCACTTCCGGGTCGAATCGCTTGACCGCCTTCATGAGACCGATGTTTCCTTCCTGGATCAGATCGGAAAGCGGCAGGCCGTACCCGGAGTAGCCGCGCGCCACGTGCACAACGAAGCGCAGGTGCGACAGCACCAGCTGGCGGGCGGCATCCAGGTCCTGGCTGTCGCGATAGGCAACCGCCAACTCCCGCTCCTCAGCGGCGCTGAGCACGGGCACCTGGTTGACGGCCTGGATATATGCATCCTCGCTGCCGACACGCAGCGGCAGACCGGACATTCTGACCGTGGCTAGGGCGGTTCCCATTGTGCAAGTACTCCCGGTTATCCGATGTCGACATTTTAGCACTCTGCGACTTAGAGTGCTAAACCCGTTGCGAGTTCCCTTCAGCGAGGTTCGATGGCGGCCAGGTGACGGCCTACGGCGACCCAGGAACCGGCCAGCCCCAGACCGGCGGCAGCGCCAAGCACTGCCACAATGCCACCGGTCCCGAGCCCCCGCAGCAGGGATTCCGTCCCGTATAACGCGGCCAGACGTGCCGCCGGAGTGGCCAGAAGGGCGCGACCCGTTTCCACCAGGGCCACCGCCAGTGTCCCGCCGGCAAGCCCGTACCACAGCCCCTCGTACAGGAAGGGGCGACGGATGAAGGCATCCGTGGCACCGATCAGCTTGGCGATGACGATTTCCTCCCGCCGGTTCTCGATCGCCAGGCGGATGGTATTGCCCACCACCAGGACCACGCTGATTCCCAGCATTGCCGCCACAAGCCAGACTCCTCGCCGCGTGAGATCCATGATCGCATCAAGGCGCTGCACCCATTGCAGGTCAAGGCGCGCCTGGTCCACGGCGCTCATTGCTTCGAGTTCGACAACCATGCGCCGCAGCTGCTCCGGCCCGGTGCCCGGCGCGGGGCGCAGCACCAGCATGGCCGGAAGCGGATTCTCGTCCAGCAGATCCAGCGCGGTATCCATGTCGGAGAGTTGACGGAACTCCTCCAGCGCGGCCTCGGCACTGACCAGCTCGATACCTTCCACCGGAAAGCCGGAGCGGATCTCCGTCGCGAGGTCCTGTGCCCGCTCCTCACCGACATCCATGTGCAGGAACAGCGAGATACGGGATGATCCGCGCCAGTCCCCGGTCAGCGACTCCATGTTATGCAGCAGCAGCATGAACCCCGACGGCAGGGCGATGGACACGCCGATCACCAGGGCCGTCATGGCGCTGGCCACCCGTGCGTAGCTCAGTCGCCCGAGCCCGCCAACGGCGGCCCGCAGATGATCCAGGATCCAGCTGACGATCCGATCCCTCATGCCCGGGACCCGGATGAGAGATCGTCGGTCAGCGCACCCTGCTCCAGGGTGAGGCAACGGTGCCGTAACCGCCGGATCAGCGTCAGATCGTGACTGGCGATCAACGTGGTCACTCCGACCTGATTGAACTGCTGGAACAGACCCATGATCTCCGCCGAAAGCTCCGGATCCAGATTGCCGGTGGGTTCGTCCGCCAGCAGGATCGGCGGCCGCGTGACCACTGCCCGCGCGATACCCACCCGCTGCTGCTCGCCGCCGGAAAGGGTCACCGGGGAGGCGCGTTCCCGATTCAGCAGTCCGACCTTGTCGAGGGCGGCGCGCACCCGGCGGGGAATATCCCGCGCGGACACACCGTTGATGACCAGGGGCAGGGCGACGTTGTCGAACACCGACCGGTCCGGCAGCAGCCGGTGATCCTGGAAGATCATGCCGATGCGCCGGCGCAGGACAGGGATTCGGCGGCGTCCTACCCGATCGAGATCCACCCCCGCCACGGTGATGCGCCCGGAGGTCGGACGTTCGAGGAGCGGGATCAAACGCAGCACCGTACTCTTCCCGGCCCCGGAATGACCGGTCAGGAACACCAGCTCGCCGCGGCCGACCTGGAAATCCAGCCGCCGCAACGCGTCATGGCCGCCCGGGTAGCGCTTGCTGACACCCTGGAAACGGATCATCTCCCGGGGCCCCGGGAGCGCCGGCAACACCCGGTCACTCTATCGCCATCTCCGATCCGAGAAGAGCATCGACAAACTCCTCCGCCTGGAAGGGCCGCAGGTCCTCGGGACTCTCGCCGACACCGATGAAGCGGATGGGCAGGCCGAGTTGCTGCGCGATGGCGAATATCACGCCGCCCTTGGCGGTGCCATCCAGCTTCGTCAGCACGAGGCCGGAGACGCCGATGGCCTCGTGGAAATGCTTCGCCTGGGAGAGGGCATTCTGTCCGGTGCTGGCATCCAGTACCAGCAGGGTCTCGTGCGGGGCGCTGTCGTCCAGCTTGGCGAGCACCCGCTTCACCTTCCTGAGCTCGTCCATGAGGTTGTGCTGCGTGTGCAGCCGGCCGGCGGTATCGGCGACCAGCACGTCCATCCCTCGCGCCCGGGCAGCCTGCAGGGAATCGTAGATGACAGAAGCGGAATCGGCGCCGGTATGCTGGGCAATCACCGGCAGCCCGGTCCGCTCCCCCCAGCGTTGCAGCTGTTCCACCGCGGCGGCCCGGAAGGTATCGCCGGCGGCCAGCATTACCTTGTTCCCCTCATCCTTCCAGCGACTGGCGAGCTTGCCGATGGTAGTGGTCTTGCCGACCCCGTTGACCCCCACGGTGAGCACCACGAACGGCGGCGGGTCGTGGTGCGGTACCAGCGGTGCCTCGCATGGTGCGAGAATCGCCAGCATATCCTCCCGCAGCGCACCCATGAGCGCCTCCATGTCCGCGAGTTCCCTGCGTCGCAGCCGGGCGGTGATCCCCTCTATGATCCGGGTGGTGGCCTCAACCCCGACATCCGCCAGGAGCAGGCGCGTTTCGAGCTCCTCCAGCAGGTCGTCGTCGATGGACTTGCGCCCCAGGAAGGCATTCGCCAATCCTTCCGTGAGGCCGCTGCGGGTTCGGCCGAGACGCTCCCGGAGCCGTGTCAGAAGGCCGGAACGGGGTTTCTCCCCGGCAGCGGACTGCGCGCCGGAACGTTTCCTGAAACCTAGCATGTACGCTGTGGTCACTAGTCGCTGTAAGGTTCGCGTATCCTACCATTGTCGCGAACAGCACTGTACAAGGCGAGATCATGTCCCATCCCCGGAGGAGCAGCCCGCGAATGCCCATGAGAACTATCGTTGCGATCCTGCTTGCTGCCGCCCTGGGCCTGCTCACCGCAGCCACGGCGCACCCTTCTTCCCCCGCCGTACACGAGTACGAACTGGACAACGGCATGCGTGTTCTCGTGCGGCCCGACCACCGGGCGGAAGTCGTGGTCAGCCAGCTCTGGTTTCCGGTTGGCTCAAGCCACGAACGCCCAAGCCTGACCGGCATCTCCCATGCCCTGGAGCACATGATGTTCAAGGGCACGGAAGAACGGGAAACCGGGGAGTTCTCCCGCACCATCACCCGCGAGGGCGGGAGACTGAACGCCTTCACCGGACGCGACTTCACCGCCTACCATGAGCAATTGCGCGCCGACCGGCTGCAGGTGGCCCTGGAACTCGAGGCCGACCGCCTGGCAAACATCATCTTCGACGATGAGGAGTTCGCGAACGAGATGGAGGTAATCCGGGAAGAGCGCCGGCAGGTTGTGGACAACAGCCCGGTCCGGGTGGCCCACGAACGCTTTCATGCCCTCGCATGGCAGACACATCCCTATCGCCACCCGATCCTCGGCTGGCCATCCGACCTCGATCACATGACGGTAGACGACATACGCCACTGGCACGAACAGTGGTACGGCGTCAACAATGCCATCCTGGTGGTCGTGGGGGCGGTGGAGCCGGATGCTGTCCACGCCCTGGCGGTCGAGCATTTCGGCCCGCTGGAACCGCGGGAGGCACCATCCGTGCGGGAGCTGCGCGAGATCGAACCACTGGGGGAGCGCCGCGGCGTGGTCCACCAGCCGCGGGCGACCCCATACCTGGTGATGGGCTGGCAGGTGCCATCCCGGGCCAGCGCCGAGGATCCCGCGCAGAGCTACGCGCTCAGCCTGCTCGCCCGCATTCTCGATGGCGGCAGGAGTGCGCGGTTGGCGGAACGCGTCATCCGGGGCACGGACATCGCCGCCAGCGCCGGTGCTTCCTACAACGCCATCAACCGTCTGGACACGCTCTTCTACCTGGATGGCCGGCCCGCACCGGACGCCGACCTGGATGCTCTCGAAGAGGTGCTCCGGCAGGAGATCCGGCGCATTGTCGACGAAGGTGTTTCCCGCGAGGAACTCGACCGTGCCCGGGTACAGGCCCGCGCGGACCAGGTCTACCGGCTGGACTCCCTGTTCGCCCAGGGGATGGAGATCGGACTACTGGAAACCACGGGCATTGGTTGGCAGGCAATGGACGAATTCGAGGAAGCGCTGGACCGGGTCACCCCCGAAGATGTCCAGGCAGTGGCGGAGGAATACCTCCGCGACGACCGCATCACCGTCGTGCACCTGCTGCCGGAAGACAATGGCACGCCCGCGCCGGATGCCCGGGGCACGCCGGGCGGCGCCACGGACCCGGCCACCGAGACGCCCTACGCCCGTTAGCAGGCTGCTGACGTTCCGGTTCCGGCAGCCAGCCACGGCGGCACACGGATGTACCGCACATCGATCGGCCACGCAGGTGACTGATCCATCGAGCGCGCCGCGGACATGCGCCGCGGCGCAGCGAGCTGAAGGACGGCCAGGATGGCCTTCTCGGCAACCTGTTTGAGCCCCATAGGCAGCGACGATCATGACCAGCAAAGTCCCATACAGCGTGTTGTTCGCCTCCCTGCTTCTGCTCGGAGCAACGCCCGGAATCGCGACTGCAGGCAGCAGCCCCGAAATACAGCAATGGACCACGGATCACGGCCTGGACGTCTACTTTGTCCGCAGCGACGCATTGCCGATGGTTGACCTCACGCTTACCTTTGATGCCGGCAGCGCCAGGGATGGCGACCTTCCGGGACTCGCCCGAATGACCAGCAACATGCTGAGTGAGGGTGCGGGCGGCGATTCCGCCGGAGACATTGCACGCTCCTTCGAGGACCGTGGCGCGCGCTTCTCCACCAGTAGCGGACGGGACAATGCCCAGGTCAGCCTGCGCAGCCTCAACGCGCCGGCGACGCTGAGCCGCTCCGTGGACATCCTCACCAAGGTGGTGAGTCGCCCCGACTTCCCGGAGGATGCGCTGCAGAGGGAACGCCGGCGCATGCTGGTGGCGCTGCGCAATGCCGAACGCAACCCCGGCGCGGTCGCCCAGCGCGTGCTCTGGCAGGCCCTCTACGGCGAGCATCCCTACGCCTCCCCTCCCGATGGCAGCGAAGAGTCGCTACAGGCCATCGAACGGGACGACCTGGTTGCATTCCACCACCGCTACTACGTCCGGGAGAATGGCCTGCTCACGGTGGTCGGGGACCTCAGCCGGGCAGAGGCCGAACAGATCGCGCTCCACCTGGGGGAGTCCCTTGCGGCCGGCGCGGCGGCACCGCCGCTGCCCGACGCCCCCGAAGAGGTCGAAAGCGAGGAGATCCGCATCACGATGCCGGCCAGCCAGACCGTGATCCTGGCCGGTCAGCCAGGATACGCCCGCGGTGACGACGCACATTTCGCCCTCTACGTCGGCAACCACATCCTCGGCGGCGGCGGGCTGGTGTCCCGCCTGGGGATAGCGATGCGCGAGGATCGGGGGCTGTCCTACGGCGTCTCCAGCGGCTTCCGGCCGATGGCTGCGGCCGGCCCCTTCATGGTCCGCACACAGGTGCGCACCGACCGCACCGACGAAGCACTGGAGGTGCTGCGGGATAACCTGCATGCAATCCGCGACGACGGCCCCGACCCGCAGGAACTCGACGACGCCCTGCGCCACATCACCGGGAGTTTCCCACTGAACCTGGACAGCAACAGCAAGATCGCCGGCTTTGTCTCCACCATTGCCTTCTACGATCTGCCGCTGGATTACCTTGATACGTTCACCGACCGCGTCAATGCCGTGACGGCCGCGGACGTGCGCGAAGCCTTCCAGGCGCGTCTGGACCCGGAGCGGATGGTCACTGTCCTAGTCGGGCCCGACACAGAGGATGCGAGCAACTGAACCGCGGGCAGCCAGGCCGTCTGCGAATCATCGGTGGCCGCTGGCGCGGGCGGCGGATAACCATCCCCGACTGCGACGGCCTGCGGCCCACCGGTGATCGCGTGCGGGAAACCCTGTTCAACTGGCTGCAGCCCAGCCTGCCCGGGGCCCGTTGCCTGGATCTTTTTGCCGGCACCGGAGCGCTGGGTTTCGAGGCGGTGTCCCGCGGAGCCGGCAGCGTGGTGCTGGTGGAGCGCTCCGCGCGGGTGGCCCACCGCCTGGACGAGATAATCGCCAGGCTGCAGGCCGCCGACACCATCCGTGTCATCCGTGGTGACGCCCTGCAGTACCTGCGCGAGGCGGAGGAGCCCTTCGACGTGGTGTTTCTCGACCCCCCTTTTCATGGCGACCTGCTGGCGCAAGCCTGCTCGATCCTGGGCGAACGGGAGTTGGTGCGCCCCGACGGGCTCATCTATCTGGAGACGCACCGAAGGGCGGCGTTTCCACCTCTGCCGGATACCTGGAACCTTGAGCGGCAGCGGGAGACGGGCCAGGTCCACTTCGCCCTGGCGCGTAACCACGGTGATGGTGGCCGGCGACAGGCGCCTTCTTCACCGGACGCTCCGGGCTTTGAATACGCGGGCACATAATGCTTTGATGTAGCGTCCGGCAACGACGGCCTCCGCGGGTAACCACGACGACAGGATCCAGGCCATGAAGATAAAGGCAATCTACCCGGGCACATTCGATCCGATCACCAATGGTCACATCGATCTGGTCGAACGCGGGGCGCGGCTGTTCGACGAACTGGTGGTCAGCGTTGCCGCCTTTCCCTCACCCGCCAAGCGGCCGGCGTTCTCGGTGGAGGAAAGGCTGACCATGGCGGAGCTCGCGCTGAGGCACCTGGCAAATGTACGCGTCATGGCCTTCGACACACTGCTGGCGGATTTCGTGCGCGACCAGCAAGCCCAGGTCATCGTCCGTGGCCTGCGGGCGGTCTCGGATTTCGAGTACGAATTCCAGCTCGCGAGCATGAACCGGCAACTGATACCGGACGTGGAGACGATGTTCCTGACTCCGGCAGAACAATACGCCTACATTTCATCGAGCCTGGTACGGGAGGTGGCTTCACTGGGGGGCGACGTGTCCAAGTTCGTCCATCCGTCGGTGGCCCAGGCCCTTGCCCGTCGCGTGCGCCGCTGACAGTGGCGGCGCCGTGGCCCGCGGGACCTCATGCCCACTCGTCGATACGACCGCGCTCCGGGGAGGATGCCTCGTCACGGCGGCGACCCGGCTTCCGCCGCAGGGCCTCGTCCATCCCGGCGGAACGCTCCCTGGGGTTGAGGCCATGCCGGGCGTAGGGAACGGTGGGATGCACGGCCGCGGTCTCCACGACCGGCCGGAACACCTCGCGATCCGGGGAATTGATGCGGATGTCGATCACGGCACGCACTCCCGACGTCCTCTCAGGGTATGATTGCGTCCGGATTCCGGAATTGCAACCGGCCGCAATGGTGAATATCGTCCGGAGCGGAGCACTCTTGAATCGATGCGCGTGCCATACCCGGGTACGCGGCAATGCACGGAAGGTCTGCGCCATGAAGAATATCTCGCCCCTGTTCGGATCAATGGTCCTTGTCCTGGCCCTGCTTGCCAATCCGGTCCAGGCCGGCAACGCCGGAGAACTGGAGCCGCCCCGGGAGATGATCGAAAGCGTCTTCGAGGAGGCGTTGAACGCCCTCGTGGAGAACCAGGATGCCATCCGCGAGCGCCCCCGCGTGGCCTTCGAACTGATCGATGAGATCCTCTCCCCGCACGTGCACTACCCGCTGATGGGGCAGCTGATCCTGACGCGGGAATGGCGGGAGGCGTCGGAGGAACAGCGACGGGAATTCCTGCAGACATTCCGCGAGTACATCATCCGCACCTACTCCAAGCTGCTCTCCGACAACGTCGACGAGGTGGTCCGGATGGTGGAACGGTCAGGCACCCTGATGGTGGTGCGCTCCGTGACGGAGCCGGATCAGCGCGGCCGTGTCACCGTGCGGACCCAGTTCCAGCTGGAAGACTCGCCGGTGCCGGTCCTCTATCGCCTCATTGCAACGGACAACGGCTGGCGCGTCTGGGACGTTGTCATCGAAAACATCAGCTTCGTCACCAATTACCGCGACGAATTCGAGAGCGAAATCCGCCGAGGTGGACTCGACGGCCTGATCCAGCGACTCCGGGAACGCAATGCCCGTGCCTGGGGCGAGCAGGACTGAACGTGCCCGCCCGCCCGCTGCAATTGGCACTGCTCTGCGGGCTCGCCCTGATCATGCTCAGCGGCTGCGCCAACCGTCCTCCGGAGCGGACGGACAACCTGTGCGAGATATTCGACCACCAGCCCCGCTGGTACGACTATGCCCGGGAATCGAAGGAGCGCTGGGGTACACCGATCCCCATCCAGATGGCCTTCATCAACCAGGAGTCGACCTTCCGCCATGACGCCCGCCCGCCCAGGACACGACTCCTGGGATTCATCCCATGGCGGCGCCCGTCGACGGCCTATGGATATGCCCAGGCCCAGAATCCGGTATGGAGCGAATACATGGAAGACGAGGGCAGCCTGTTCGCGCGACGCACGCACATGAAGCACGCACTGGATTTCGTCGGCTGGTATAACCATCGCACCCACGAGCGCCTCGGAATCTCGAAGCACAATGCAGAACATCTGTACTACGCCTACCATGAGGGGCACACTGGATACCGGCGCGGCAACCACCGGAACAAGCCGGTTGTTCTGCGGGCTGCGCAACGGGTAGAGCGGCACGCGCGTAACTACCGGGAGCAACTCGCCGGATGCGAGGCGCGGTTCCAGTGCCGGCGGTTCTGGCAGATCGGCCCGTTCTGTGATGCCTGAACCATGACAAGCCAAAAAAAACCCCCGGCTAGCGCCGGGGGCAAGACTTACGCGCCAGGGTGGGCAGACGCGTTTGCTAGAGAGTGCCGGCCGGCAGACCGGGGGGGATGGCCCGCCGGAGACAGCTCTCGTGGCCCTTGTGGCCCAGGCCGGAAGCCGGCCCGCCAAAGGGCTGGAAAATTGTTTGCATGGACCGTGCCATGCTGTTCCAACCCTGTTATGTATGCAGTCTATGACAACCGTTCCAGAAATGGAACACCCTGTTTGTTCCCCTTTGACGACAGACCCCGTCCGAAATGGAATAAAATTATTATACCTCAATATGTTACGTAATAATCAAGAACCAGGAAGAAGTGTAACAAATACGCTCGTATGGGCTTTTCAGCAAGTTAACAGCCCAGCGTCCCTGCCTCTCGCAGGGCCCGTTCCCGACGCCCGTTATCCACAAGCGAGGCGACACGGAACGCATGGAATACCGGGGATTGTAAGAAAAATCGACACAGCGCACGGAATCCGGGCAGCACGGCCCTATCGGACAAGATCGGGACGTGTGTCCCGCTGCAGTACCTGAAGGTGGTGCAGGTAACGCTGGATGCGCATCGACCCACGCCGGGAGAGCTGCAGGAACGCCATTCCCAGACGCCTTCCGACCCGGCCGTCATGCTGGATGTAACGGGAGATATTGCGCACCTCCAGGGAGACCGAAAGGCTCTCCCCTTCCGGGATGTCAAGTATGGCGTCGCCGAAACGCCTCCCGGGCGCCAGTTGCAGCTTCATGGCGAGATCGACAAGCCCGACACCACCCATGCTGAGATCCACGGCCCTGAACTCGTGAACGCCCTCCGCCTTCCGGGTGTCGGGAATCCTGCAGCACACGGCACTTGCCACCGGTGTCGGCACCCGGAAGTACTCCCGTCGCTGCAGGCGGTAGAGCGACTCGGGCAGGGTGGCAACAAGCGCTGGGGTACCACGATACTCCCCCTGCACCACAGGCCCACAGGCGAACTTGATGCTCACGTCGTTGTGCTTGGCGATGCAGACCAGTCGATCCGCACGCACTGCCGCACGGTTGACGGCCGCATCCGGGCCCACATCCAGGAACAGGGTATTGCTCTCCACGTCCGCCGCCAGCACCGCGGTGATGACATGGCTGCGCCCGCTATTGAAGTAGCCCGTTATGATCTCCGGTCGCCGGGCCAGGCGGTTCAGCATGGCTGCCACCTCCACCGGGCGCCGCAACAGGAATCGCTCCTGTTCCTCGGCGCTGCCGGAAACCCCGTCGCTACTCCCCTCGTTCGTGATCATGCCAGCCTATACAGCCATCGCCTCGAAACCAGGCATCGTCCTGAAGGGTATTGTCAGGAAAGTTCCCGTGGCTTTCCACCTCCAGTATCAGCCTTAAACCGCGTGCCCTCCCCTGGCGGCCGGCATCCGCCGCCAGCGGAACCACCGGCCTCGGCCTCACACCAGCCAGAGCCGGCCCATGCGCACTGCCGGCGCTGCCCCGGGGATCAGGTCCCGGAGCTGCCATCCCACGGCAATCGCCACCAGAAGGGCTCCCAACAGCGTGACGAAGCAGTGCGCTACCTGCCCCTTGGGGATCCGCAGCACGGCACCGAACCCGCGCCCCAGCAGCCACAGCCCCCAGACTGCCAGTGGCACACCGAGCCAGGCGAGCAGCGGCCAACCCGAGACCAGCTTCATGAGGCCGGCCGGGATCACTGCCGCTGCAACAGCGGCGAAACCGGCATCGGGGTCGATCCTGCCATCGAAGGCCTCGCCCAGGATGCTCCCAAGCCAGCCCACGCCGGCGGCATAACTACAGAGCACGAGCCAGCTGTAGAAGCCGTATGCAGGCAGGGCGGGAACCCCTGCAGGAGGGATATCCGGCGGCAGAAGAGCCAGTCCCAGCAATTGTCCCACGGTACACAGCGCCAGCCAGGGCACAATGAGCACCAGGAACGTCCACCACCAGCGGGGCGGCATATCCCGGGCGCGGCAGAAATACCGTCCGGGTTGGTACAAGGCCAGGAACGGAAGCGGCATGTGAAGCCTCGCGGACATGTCGACGGATTTCAATGCACAGAGTCCCGTGGCGTTCGCCGGTGGAGCGGGGTACCGCGGGTGTCCCGATCCTTGCAACGACGAACGTTACGTTATAACATCCAAGACATCATCGGTCCGCCGTCGCAGACACCCGGATTCCAGAAGGCTTCCCCGCCACGGGCATCCGGCTTTCGGAGCGCACAATGCAGAATCCGCAAGGGTATACGTTCAGCCTGTTGCGCACGAGCATACTCAGCCGCCTGCTGGCTGCCCTGGTGGTAGTCATCCTGTTGTGGCTTGGCGTGTACTGGGCCATGGCCTGAATACTCCGGAGTTCGCATGAGCCACGCCATACAGATTCAGGATCTCACGGTCTCCTACAACCGTCACCCGGCCGTTCACCACCTCTCCGGGGAGTTCGCGCCCGGCTCGCTGACGGCGGTGGTCGGACCCAATGGCGCCGGCAAGAGCACGCTGCTCAAGACCATCGCCGGGGTCCTGCGCCCCGCCCAGGGGCACGTGGTCCGTGCCGGCATACGGCCCCGGGACATCGCCTATCTGCCCCAGCAGGCGGAGATCGACCGACGCTTCCCGATCAGCATCCTGGATGTAGTCAGCAGCGGCCACTGGCACCGGCGCGGCCTGTTCCGGGGGCTGCGCCCGCCCGACATGGACCGCGCCGTGGAGGCCCTCGCCGCCGTCGGCCTGACCGGCTTCCAGAACCGGGTGATCGGCAGCCTGTCGGCCGGGCAATTCCAGCGGGTCCTGTTTGCCCGGATGCTGCTCCAGGACGCACCGGTGATCCTGCTGGACGAGCCATTCAACGCCATCGACGCCCGCACCACGGCCGACCTGCTGCGGGTAGTCCACCGCTGGCATGGAGAGTCCCGTACCGTCGTCGCCGTCCTGCACGATCTCGAGCAGGTCAGGCACAACTTTCCGCAGACACTGCTGATGGCCCGCCGGGAGATTGCCTGGGGCCCGACCGATGCAACACTCAGTGCCCGCAACCTGCTTCGTGCCCGGGCAATGGCGGAATCCTGGGATGACAACGCCCCTGTCTGCGAACAGGGATTCGAGAATGGCTGAGTTCCTGTGGCAGCCGTTCGCCGAATTCTCCTTCATGCGCCGGGCCCTGGTTGCCTGTTTCGCCATTGCCCTGGGCGCCGGTCCGCTCGGGGTACTCCTGGTGCTGCGGCGAATGAGCCTGGTTGGTGATGCGTTATCCCACGCGATACTGCCCGGTGCCGCGATCGGATTCCTGGTTGCCGGCTTTTCCCTTCCAATCATGAGCGTCGGCGGTCTGGTCGCCGGGCTCGTGGTGGCAGTGCTCGCCGGGCTGGTGACCCGCTTCACCGATCAGCGTGAGGATGCCAGCTTCGCCGCGCTGTTCCTCATCGCCCTGGCGCTGGGGGTCATGTTGATCTCCCTGCAGGGTAGCAACATGGACGTCATGCACGTGCTCTTTGGCAGCATCCTGGCGGTGGACGACACATCCCTGCTCATGGTCGCCGGCGCGGGAACGATTACGATCCTCGCCCTGGCCGTGGCCTTCCGCGCCCTGGTCATGGAGTGCTTCGATCCCGGATTCATGCGGGCAATCGGCGCCGGGGGCCTGATCTGGCACCTGCTGTTCCTTGGCCTCGTGGTACTCAATCTGGTGAGTGGCTTCCATGCCCTGGGCACGTTGATGGCCGTAGGCCTGATGATGGTCCCGGCAGCCGCCGCCCGCTACTGGTCGGCGGACGTTGGCGGCATCATGCTTGCCGCCGTCGGGATCGCCATGGTGTCCGGATGGGTCGGACTGCTTCTGTCCTATCACCAGGATGTCGCCACAGGCCCCGCGATCATCCTCACCGCCGGTGTTTTCTACGCGCTCTCGGTCATCTTCGGCCGCAACGGCGGCCTCATCCGAACCCTGTATCCAAGACCCCACCTGGAGGCCTGAGCATGCACGCCATCCGTATCCTGGTACTGACCTTGACCTGCCTGGCGCTACCCGCCGCGATCACCGCGGAGCCGCTCAGGATCGTGACGACATTCACGATCCTGGGCGACTTTACCGAGCAGGTCGCGGGCCCCCGGGCCGAGGTTGTCTCCCTGGTAGGTCCCGACGGGGATTCCCATGGCTACGAGCCCACTCCCGCCGATGTCCGCGAGCTCGCCGACGCGGACCTGGTGATCGTCAACGGCCTCAACTTCGAAGGCTGGATGGATCGACTGATCCGCGCCTCCGGCTACGATGGCGAAGTGATCGTCGCTACCCGCACGGTACACACGATCGAGACGGACCACGATCACGGCCACGACCACGATCATGGGCACGATGACGACCACGGCCACGGCCACGACCACGGCCACGGCCACGGCCACGATCATGGGCACGATGACGACCACCGCCACGATCACGGCCCCGAGGATCCCCACGCCTGGGCTTCCCCGGCCGTGGCAAAGCGCTATGTGGAGGTCATCCGGGATGCGTTGATGGAGAAGGATCCCGATCACGCCAGCGAGTATGCCGAGCGGGCCGAAGCTTACCTGGAACAGCTCGACGAGCTGGACCAGTGGATCCGGGGCATGCTGGAATCAATTCCGGCGGAGCACCGGCGGGCGATTGTAGGTCACGATTCCTTCGCCTACTTCGGCCGCGACTACGGAGTGGAATTCTTCTCCGCACTCGGGATAAGCACGGATTCCGAGCCCTCCGCCAGCGAGGTCGGCCGACTCATCCGGCAGTTGCGTGAAGACGAGGTCCGCGTCCTGTTCCTCGAGAACATCACCGATGCGCGGATGGTGGAGCGAATCGCGGATGACGGTAACGGGGTAATCGGTGGTACCCTTTATTCCGACGCCCTGTCCCATTCCGACGGCCCGGCACCGGACTACATCTCCATGACCCGGTTCAACGTGGAGCGGATGATGCAGGCGTTCAACAAAGCCTACTGACACGTCGAGGAGGCCGGACCCGGTGGGCCGGTATCGTCCCCCTGCACGACGCGGATCGCCCTATATCACGGCGGACGGCGCCCGCGCCCTGCGCCGTGAGCTCGACTGGCTCTGGCGGGTGAAGCGGCCAGCCGTGACGCAGGCGGTTGCCGAGGCCGCCGCCCAGGGGGACCGTTCCGAGAACGCGGAATACATCTACGGCAAGAAGCAATTGCGGGAAATCGATCGCCGCCTGCGTTATCTCGGCAAGCGCCTGGACGAGGTGCGGGTGGTGGAGGAACTCCCCGGCGACCCGACCAGAATCCGCTTCGGTGCATGGTTCGAGCTGGAAGGCGAGGGTGGCGAAATCCGTCGCCACCGCATCGTCGGCCCGGACGAGATCGACACGGGTGGGAGCCGCATCAGCGTCGATTCACCCATGGCCCGCGCGGCCCTTGGCAAGCGCGCGGACGATCCGGTGCTGGTCCATACGCCAAGAGGCGATCTCGAGTTCACGGTCACTGCCGTCTGGTACGAGGAAAGCGGGCGGAAATAGTGGCCTTACCGTTTCCTGCTCTTCTTCTCCGGCACTGCTTCCTCTTCCTCGATCCGACTTTCCGCCACCGGCTGCACCGGCCGCTGGTCCTGATTCTGGTGGGTCCCCCAGGCATAGTACCCCCGCGCATTCGCGCTCACGGGATCCTCAACCAGAAGGAACTGGGCAACGTGGGGGCGCAGATGGCGATCAAGCACGTGCCCACCGCCCCCGGTCAGGAGAATGGTATCGTAATCCTGCAACTGCCACAGGGACTGTACCTCGATAAGAAGCTTCGTCGCCACGTCCTCCAGGACCTCATCGCGCAGGTCGGAGATGTTCTCGCGGCGGCCCGACACGTTGATACGACCCTCGATCACGGCGTTATCCAGTGTGTACGTTTCGCGCTCCAGGCCGAAGCGCTCCGCCAGCGCCTGCGCCAGGTTGTCGTAACCGGTGGACATCCCGATCGGCACCGTACGACTCCAGGCCGGAGCGTACTCGCCGTCGATGATGGTGGCGAAATCGCTGGTACGGAAACCGACATCGATGATGCCGACCCGGCCGCTGAGGAGCCGTGAGTCGTCCCGCAGCTGGCCCCGGTTGTCCAGCACCTCGGCCCAGAACGTCCCCAGCGGCTGTGGTACCACATCAATGGTGTCCAGCCGGATGCTCAGATCGTGCCGCCGGTTGCCGACATGGCGCGTCACCGTATGGTCGCCCCGCAACCTGGAGACGAGATCGTCCGCCAGGTGCATGCGTCCCGGCGGCAGCCCCGTGACCACGTAGAAATCGTTCATGGCATCGCGGCAGAACAGACTCAGGGCGCCGAGGAACAGGACCCGCAGGTCATCACCCTCGGCGCGGGTGGCGGACAGGCCGCGGTGGGCCATGCGGGAGTGCTTGATCGCCAGTTCGCCGAGGAGATAGGTCTTGCCGTTGATGGTGACCCGGAGGTCACTGGCGGGATCCGGCTTCTGGAAGCCGAAGGACGACGGTCCGGCAGCCGCTCCGGACGCCTCGCCGACGACGCTTGGAAACCGGCACACCTCGCGGCCATCATTGGCCTTGATGAAGCCGTACCCCATGTCGAGACCAATCACACGTTCCACTGCGCTACCCCCTGCTGAGTGCCATTCACGGTGCCGGCAAACACCACCACCGCGGGAGCGCCCGGCCCCCGCCCAGGGGGTATACGGGCATGGTATCTGGTGGATGCTAGCACAGGCTGGGCCCGACACCAGAAGATCCACTGCGAGCAGCCCGGCAACCGCATGACTCAGCGCTGGCACCGGGCACAGTAGCAGCTGGCACGCTGCCCGATGCGCAGTTGCCGGATCGGCGATCCACAGGTGCGGCAGGGCTCGCCCGCCCTGCCGTAGACCCGGAGATCCTGGCGAAAGTATCCCGGCCGACCTGATCCATCGACGAAATCGCGCAGCGTCGTGCCGCCGGCGGCGATGGCCTCGCTTAGCACCTGGCGGATCGCCTGCGCCAGCCGTCGGTAGCGCTCAGCACCGATCCGGCCAGCCGCACGGGCAGGGTGTATCCCGGCCCGGAACAGAGCCTCGGTGGCGTAGATGTTGCCAACGCCCACAACGGTTCGGGCATCCATGATGAAGCTTTTCACCGAAGCGCGCCTTCCGCGACTGCGGCGATGCATCCAGCCGCCGGAAAACGCCTCGCTCATCGGCTCCGGCCCCAGGGGATCGAGCAACGGATGTACCAGGTCGGGACCGGGGATCCAGTGCATGCTCCCGAAGCGGCGCGGATCGGTGTAGCGCAGCAGGCGGCCATCCTCGAAAACCAGATCCACGTGGTCGTGTGGGCCGGGCGGTCGCCACCCGTTCAGGATGCGCAAGCTACCGGACATGCCCAGATGCACCATGAGCGCGTCCCCGGGAAACTGCAGCAGCAGGTACTTCCCTCGCCGCTCAACACCTTCAACGCGTTGCCCGCGGGGGCGGCCCACAACATCATCGGTCACCAGCCAGCGCAACCGGGGCTCGCGCACCAGCACCTGGTCGACGACACGGCCAAGAACATGCGGCCGGATGCCGCGTCGCGTGGATTCCACCTCGGGCAGCTCTGGCATGTCAGACAGCTCCCGGCGCCGTCACCGCCCGTTTTCCATATCCGCCGACGCCTCCGGGCTGCCGGTCAGCAGGTAGCGGCGCACGGCGCCATCCAGCACATACGCGAGGCCGGATTCCTGCTCGTGGAGCCGCAGTTCTCCGTCCTGCTCGGTAGGCACGAAACGCCGCACCTCGTCGTTATCGAATCGTATCGTGAGGGCCGGCTCCGCGTCCGCTTGCCGACGCCCTTCCCGCACCACCAGCGCCGATGCGAGGCGCAGATCCGCGGTGAGACTGGAGATCTGTTCGCGGCTGAGGTTGCCCCTGCGATCCCGCCAGCTTCCACCCTCGCGGACCAGGTGGTAGCGGTCCGTTTCCACGGATACCGGCTCCCAGCCCGGCGGCACCAGGTGACGATCGAGAAAGTTCCACCAGCCACCTTCCAGCAGTGGTGTGACGGAATCACGCACCAGGTGCACGCGGTCGTCCACCGCAACATAGCGATAGCCATCCACAGGGTCGGTGCCCCCGAACTCCAGCACCACCTCGTCGAGTTCCAGACGCACCCCGGGAGGATCCAGACCCAGGGTGCCGGCATCAAGGGCATCACGCTCGAATCGAACCTCACTGCGGGCACGAGCGACTTCCAGCACCTGGCGGACATGGAATTCGCTCGCCGCCGCCCGGGAAGGAGCAAGGATCTCCCAGCCGCTGCGCCCCCTGCGCAGAACCAGATCCTCCCGGTTCGGCCGCTGTACCCGCACGTCGTCGATGGCATCCGGTTGCAGGCCGGTCAGGCGCGGTTCGCCAACCGGCCCGCCGGGCTGCAACCACACCACCAGCACAATGGCTGCAGCCACAGCGGCCAGCGCCACCAGGCGCATCCAGCGACGCCGCATCAACCCCTCCGTCGCCGCCACCACAGGGCAGCGGCCAACAACAGGCAGAGGGCCGGAAGCCCCAGGAGCAGCCCGAAGCCCATGACAACAAGGCCTGTGCGGGTCAATCGCAGCCGCTGGTCGGGAGCTGCCTGGCCGGCGAGCAGGCCCTCGGTATCGGCGGCGGAGAGCCAGTCCACCAGCGCCAGGCCCAACGCCAGGTTGGCGCCATTGCCGATATAGGCATTGGAGAGAAAGTCCCCGTCCCCCATCACCACCACGCGCTGTTCACCCTGGCCGTCCGGGTAGGGTCGCCGCAGGCTCAGGCCCAGCATCAGCGGGCCCTTCTGTTCGCCCGCCGCCTCGTCCAGCTGCGGGGCGGACAGCTCCCCGGTCTCGTTCCAGTGGCGGGACTCGGAGCGCATCAGTACCTCCACCTGCCAGTCCCCGTCGTCCGTATCCGCCGCCACATCCAGGGCCCGCGCACCGGAGAGAAGGCTCACGCCCTGGACCGTCCGCAGCGCCGGATGACCGGCGTAGTCATCGACGACCAGCAGACGGGGATCGTCCACTCCCAGCAGCTCCTCTGCCCGCGGCTCCACGACCTGTCCGGGAAGGATCTGCAGCCCCAGGTATTCGACAAGGAAAGCAAGACGCTCGTCATCGTCGTCGTCGACGAGCCAGAGCAGGTTGCCGCCATCATCCAGGTATGCGGTGATCATGGCCCTGGCATCGGTCACCCAGTCCGAACGCGGTCCGGCAATGACCAGCGCCTCCGACGAGAGCGGCAGTCGGGGCACTCCGGCCGGCTGTATTGCCTGGAGCTGGTGCCCGCGTTCGCTCAGGTACTCCCCGAAGGCACCCAGATCGTGATTCCCTTCACCCTGCAGGTCCCGCTCACCGTGACCGGTCAGATACAGCAGGGGTTGATCGCGACGTTCCAGCAGTCGCTGCAATGCCGCACTCAGTCGCGGCTCACTGGGAACCCCAACCTGCTCCTGGCGACCGCCATACTCCAGCAGCAACTCCCCGTGCCCCGTCACCCCCAGTTCGCGAACCAGGTCGGGTCTGGCATCCGGATTGATCATCCGCAGTTCGATGCGTGGCTGATGCCGCCGGAAGCGTTCCACAAGTTGCCGCACGTGGCCTTCCAGCACATCATCCGGACGGACGAAAGCGGACACCACCAATGGCTCCTCCACGCGCTGCAGCAGGGTGGCCGTAGCCTCCGGCAACGGCTGCCGGGCGCTGCTGGCGACATCCGCCTGCCACACGTACAGGGTACTCAGCCAGGCCAGCAGACCCAGCACCAACAGGAACAGCAGCACGAACAGGAGGCCCTGGAAGCGCAACCAGAACCGCGATTGTCGGTCAAGACGCATGCATTGATACCGTCAATTTGACGCGATTGACTGAACCGCACGGGGGCGGGTTGAAAGGATATTTCACGCCTGCAGCCTCAGGATCTCCAGGCGGTGCACCGCGAATCCGAAGAACCCGACGGTCAGCAGCAGGAAATAGGCGATATCCATGCTGCTGACCATCCCCTGCACCAGCGGCTGATAGTGGCTCAGCAGCGCCAGGTAGTCAGCCAGTGGATCGTCCCGACCGGCAATCGCGTCCACACCGCTGTTGAGCCCCAGCAGCAGCAGCGCCACTGCTACCGCCACCGCCGCAGCAAGGCCGGGCTGAATGCTCAGGGTCGAGGCGAACAGGGCGATGCCCGCAAACACCGCGGCGAGCAGAAACAGCGCCAGGAAGGCGGTACCCAACCGCGCGAAATCCAGCACCGTCGCCCCGTGCAGGGTCAGCGGCATCAGCACCCAGGGGAGCAGGAGAAGCGTCAGGAAGGCCAGTGCCGCCAGATACTTGCCTGCTGCGATCTGGTGCATGGCCACGGGTGCCGCATACAGCAGCTGAAGGCTGCCGGTGCGGCGTTCGTCGGCCACCAGCCGCATTGCCATCAACGCCATGCCGAGCAGCAGCATCCCGATCAGCAGGGCGCTGCCGAAGAACGGCTGCAGCACCAGGTCGTTGACCCCCATGGGGCTGTTCACCCGGACAACCAACGGTTCGTAGTGCGTCCGATACTGCTCGACCAGCAGGAGAAACCACCAGGCCGCCGCACCCTGGGCCAGCGCCATGACGATCCACGCCAGAGGCGAGGCAAGGATCTGGCGAAGCTCCCGCCAGGCGATGGCTGCCGTCATGCCGCCGCCTCCCGGCCGACGGTCAGTTCCAGGAACACCTGCTCCAGCGTCGGGCGCTCCGGTGTCAGCTCCTGCAAGCCCCAGCCCTCCTCGACGCTCCGTGCGATCAGGGCGTCCAGGGCGCTGTCCAGGTGCACGACCACCCGGTACCCCGAGGGGATCCGCTCGACCACCTCGAGCCCCGGGAGCTGTGACAGCAACGCAAGCGCCGGCGGTGAACGGAAGCACAGACGATAGCCGGATCCGACGCCGGCGCCCCCCCCTTCGGGGTGGCCTTCGTACACCTGCCGGCCTTCATGGAGAATGACGACCCGGTCACACAGGGCCTGCACCTCGCCCAGTATGTGACTGGAGAACACCACGGCCCGGTCCTGCTTCAGGCTCCGGATCAGCGCGCGGATCTCCTGGACCTGCTGCGGATCGAGCCCGGCGGTCGGTTCATCCAGGATGATGAGTTCGGGATCATGGACAATCGCCTGGGCAATACCCACGCGTTGCCGGTAGCCCTTGGACAGGTTCCGGATCATGCGCCCGCCAACATCGGACAGGCCGGAGCGCTCCAGGGCGTGCTCCACCATCGGCCGGCGCCGACGCCGCGATACCCGCCGCAGCATCGCAGCGTAGTCGAGATACTCGCGCACGCTGGTATCCACGTATAACGGGGGAATCTCCGGCAGATAGCCGAGATGCCGTTTCGCCTCGAGGGGCCGCTCCAGGAGATCGACCCCGCAGAGTTTCACGGCGCCCTCGCTGGGGGCCAGTGTCCCACAGACCATCCGCAACGTAGTGGTCTTACCGGCTCCATTGAGCCCCAGCAACCCCACCACATCCCCGGCACGGGCTGTCAGCGTCACATCGCTGACGGCATGACGGGCACCGAACCGGCGACCAAGGGCGGTGGCTTCCAGCAGCAGTTCCCGGGCCATGCTTCTCCTGTCGTACGTTTCGGATGGCGGTTCCCCCGCGGGATCCGCCGGATGAGAGGCTCCCGGGGGAAAGTCCGGTATACCGGGTGCCGTCTCACCAGCGGGCGGCGATCTCCCGCGCCCAGTCAATCGCATCCAGGTAGGACTGGATCACCACCGCCGGCCGGTAGCCTGCCTGCTCGATCCAGCCCCACTCGCCCAGTTCGTAGTGCAGTACGCACTCGAGTATCTGCCCGGGCTTGCCCTGGTGCCGCAGCAGGGCGTCGACCACCTCGTTGCTGAGCGGCAGCGCCATCAGGACCTCGTCAAGACTGGCGTCCATCAGGGCATCCAGACCGGAAAAGAGGCCTACCGTAAAATATGTGTTGCCCGATGCATAGCCCTGGCGTTCAGCTAACTGCTGGCACATTCTCGCCCGCACCATCAGCGTCGTCATCAATTCGGACGGCTTGTCGGTCACTGACGCCATGGCCAGCAGCGACGCCCATGCCTGCAGCTCCCGGACACCGAGATAGACGACCGCCTGGTGAATGGAATCGATGCGTCTGTGGATGGGGAAGAACGCCGAGTTCATGTAGCGAAGCAGCTTGTAGCTGAGGGACACGTCACTGCTGATCAGCTGCTCCAGGTCCCGCAGATCGACATTTGGCTGGTAGAGCCTGGCGATAAGATTGAGGGTGGGCAACCGGCTGGTGGGGATGGAGCTGCCGCGCACGGTCCGGGGCCGACTGAGAAAAAACCCCTGGAAGTAGTCGAATCCCAGGTCCCGGCACAGCTCGAACATCTCCTGGGTTTCCACCTTCTCCGCCAGCAGCCGCACATCGTAGCGGCGCAGGTCCTCCACGGTCGTGCGCAGACGCAGGACATCCAGCTGTGCCACATCCACCTTGACGATATCCACCCGTGAGAGGAAAGCCTGCTGCTGCCTGGCGCCGGCGTAGTCGTCCAGGGAGACCAGATAGCCAGCCGCCCGGAATCTCTCCACGGCCTCCAGCATGTCCGGCTCGGCGGGCAGATCCTCGAGCAGCTCCAGAACAACCCGCTCGGCGGGGAAGGGTACCCGCAGGGACCCGACAAGGAACTCCCGGGTGAGATTGATAAAGGCACGACGCCGACCGACGAGCTGATCCAGGCCGACAACGGTAAATGCGTTGAGAATGACCTGGGAGGTGGCCTGGTCGCCGTTGACGAACCGGGCTTCCTCGACACCGCCGGTTTCCCGGAACAGCAGCTCGTATCCGTACACGCTGAGGTCGCGGCTGAATATCGGCTGCCGCGCTACGAAGACGTCATCCATTCACGGTCCCTTACGTGGACTACCCGGCCAGCGCCAGCCATTCCGGGCCGGCACCCGATCCATACTACCGGCTTTCAGGAAGGGGGGCCCGTACTCGGTCACAGTGTAGTCACGGGGAAGGAGGCACGCACGGGGGGCACGGATCGTTCCGTTGCGGGACGCCGCGCAAGCCGGCGACAGGTACCCAGGCGGGTGATTCCCGCTACGGAATTGGTTGAACTGGCATGACGTGACAGAGAACGGCGCACCCGCGCCTGCATGGCGTGCGCTCGCGGTGGATCGGGGTGAACGATGCCACGCCGGGACAGCCATGACTCCGGCGACGCGACTACTTGATCTTGGCTTCCTTGTAGATCACGTGCTTGCGGACCACCGGATCGTACTTCTTGAACTCGAGCTTGTTCGGCGTATTCCGCTTGTTCTTGTTGGTGGTGTAGTAATGCCCGGTACCGGCGGATGACACCAGTTTGATCTTGTCCCTCATGACTGCACCTCTCAGACCTTCTCGCCGCGAGCCCGCAGGTCGGATAGAACCTGATCGATGCCCTGCTTGTCAATGATCCGCAGCCCCTTGCCGGATACGCGCAGGCGTACCCACCGGTTCTCGCTTTCCACCCAGAAGCGGTGATAATGCAGGTTCGGCAGAAACCGCCGCCGCGTCTTGTTGTTCGCGTGCGAGACATTGTTGCCGACGCTGGGACGCTTGCCCGTTACCTGACAAACCTTGGACATGCTGGCCATCTCCTGACTTCAGCGGTACGTGCACCCGGATCTCACGGGTGCGGGGAAGGCGGGTGTTATACCAGCTGGCCGCGGCCCGTTCAAGCAAACGCCGCTCTCACGAGGCATTGAAAAGCCGCAAAACGCCACTATGTAGGCGGTATGGGCAAGTGCATCAACAGACAAATCAGGAGGTTAACAATGAACATTCGTCGCCATGAACCGTGGAGCCTGCTCAATCAGCTCAGCAACGAGATGAACTCCCTGTTCGACAACCGACTGCCGGCGGCAGGCGACGCCAGCAGCATGGCCACCAGCGACTGGGTTCCCGCGGTGGACATCCGTGAGGAGTCCGACCGCTACCTGATCCACGCCGACATTCCGGGGGTCGACCCGGAGAAGATCGAGATCAGCATGGAGAATGGTGTGCTGTCGATCCGCGGCGAACGCGCACACGAAAGCGAGGAACAGCGTGATGGCTATCGCCGGGTGGAGCGCCTGCGCGGCACCTTCCACCGTCGCTTCTCCCTGCCGGACACCGCGGATGCCGAGCGCGTCTCCGCCAGCAGCCGGCACGGAGTGCTGGAGATCGTCATCCCGAAACAGGAAAAGGTACAGCCGCGCCGCATCGCCGTGCAAAGCTAAAGCTGAGTCCTGCCAACGGCATGGGGACTGATCCCGCGGGGACGCCCGGAAACCGTGTCCGGGCGCCCTCGCGGCGATTCGGATCACTGCTTCGGGGCGCCATTGGCAGCACGGAGTCACCAGGGGGAATCGGCATTCATGGAGTTCAAGGACTACTACAAGGTGCTCGGAGTAAAGCGGGACGCTTCCCAGGATGCGATCAAGAAAGCGTATCGCCGCCTCGCCCGGAAATACCACCCCGACGTCAGCAAGGAAGCGGACGCCGAAGCACGCTTCAAGGAGGTCAGCGAAGCCTATGAGGTCCTGCAGGATCCGGAGAAACGCCAGGCATACGATCAGCTGGGAGCAAACTGGCAGCAGGGCCAGGATTTCCGGCCGCCGCCCGGTTGGCAGTGGCGCAGTGAGGGTGGCTCGGAACAGGCCGATGCCGCGTTCAGCGAGTTCTTCGAGAGTCTGTTCGGCCGGGGCCGGGGCCCCTTTGCCGACGTGGGCGGCAACTTCTCCGGCGGATTCCGTCGGGAACCCCGGCGGCGCCGCGGCCGGGACCAGACGGTACGAACGACGATCACTCTGGAGGAGGCGTTCCACGGCACCACGAGG
>SLLM01000093.1 GCA_007134055.1 Ectothiorhodospiraceae bacterium
GATCGTCAGGCATCCAGCACCAGACACCACATCGAAGGCCGCATCGCAGCGCTCCGGGACGAGTGCCGACTTCTCTACGGAGCACCTCCCTGATCCGCCCGGGCGCCGCATCCTGCCGCCTGCCAGCCGCCAGCAAACCGCGCCGCGTTGCAGGCCATGGCGGCATGAACGAGCGACCGAACGCGGGTTGGTGGTCGCTTCCCCCGCTCGGCGACGCCGCACGCGTTGTCCCGACGGTCATGGGGAATTCGGCAGAGTCCGACCGGGGCAGACACGGGCAGACCCCACCCCGATCGGCGGGTGGCAACCCTCAGCCAGGCAGCAGCGCGCGGATGTCCCGGCGACCGTACCACGCGGCAAGCACGGTGAAATGGTTGGTTTCCGGGATGACGTCCAGGGAACAACGGAGGCCGTCCGCGCTTGCCCGGTCCGCGAAGGCCGCGCTCTGCCGCCGGAACTCGGCGGACTCGTCGGCGCCCACCACCAGGTGCAGGGGCACGCGGCTGGCGCGCAGCGGCCAGTGCATGGGCGAGCGCCGGCGCGCCTCGTCGACGTCGAGACGCAGATCCTGGTTGATGCTGGTGTGCACGACGGGTTCCAGGTCGAACAGGCCGGAAATCGCAGTCACACCCTGCAGGTACTCGCCCCGCTGCAGCAACAGGCGGACGGCGAGCTGGCCACCGGCGGAATGGCCGGAGACGCTCAGCCGCGACGGATCCGCCTGCCACCGGCGTGCATTACGGCGCAGGTAGTCCACGCAGGCAACCACCTGCGTCTCGATGGCGGCAATGGAGGTCGCGGGGCACAGGTCGTAGTTCGCCACCACCGTGGTGATGCCGGCCGGCACCAGGTTGCCGGCAATGAAAGCGTAGTCGCGCTTGTCCTGGCTCCGCCAGTAGCCGCCATGCAGAAAGAGATGCACGGGCGCGCCGGCGGCGGGCGCCGGGTAGACGTCCATGGTGGCATGGACACCGTCACCGTAGCGGATGTCCGGGTGGCAGGTAAGCGTCTGACGGACCTGTTCGGAGCGCTCCTGGAACGCGCGGAAGTACGGCGCCGGATCGCCGACCGTCAGGCGCGGGTTGTACTCCCACTCCAGCCGCTCCGGATCCATGCGACGCCACTCGGTCTCTATCTCCCCACCCATGCGCCTAGACTCCGAGGTAGCGTTGCCGCAGGTCGGGTGCGGCAGTCAGATGCCCGGAGCTGCCTTCCCAGGCAATGCGCCCCTTGTGGAGTATGTAATGACGATCGCACAGGGTTGTCAGGGCCTCGATATTGCGGTCAATGACCAGCAGGGACTGGCCCAGGCCGCGAAGCCGTTCCAGGCAGCCCCAGATCGCACCGCGCACGGACGGCGCCAGGCCCTCCGTTGCCTCGTCCAGCACCAGAAGCCGCGGATTGGTCATGAGCGCCCGACCGATGGCGAGCATCTGTTGCTCCCCGCCGGAAAGGGCGTTGCCCCCGTGCTGCTGCCGCTCGGCGAGGCGTGGAAAGAGATCGAATATCTGCTGCAGATCCCAGCCCGTGCCGCGGGCGGCAGCCACCAGATTCTCGCGAACGCTGAGGTTCGGAAACACCTGCCGTCCCTCGGGCACCAGGCCGATGCCGGCCCGGGCAATGCGGAACGCCGGCTGTCCCGTCACCTCGCGGCCGCCGAAGTACACGCTGCCGGCGTGCGGCCGCACAAGCCCCATCAGCGAGCGTACCGTGGTGGTTTTCCCCATCCCGTTGCGGCCCAGCAACGCGACCGCCTCGCCTTCCGCCACGTCGAGACTGACGCCGAAGAGAACCTGGCTGGTGTCATACCTCGTCTCCACCCCCTGGAGGCGCAGCAACATCACGCGGACTCCTCCAGGTAGGCTGCCTGCACCGCGGCATCGGCACGAATCGACCCCGGATCGCCGGAGGCGATCACGGCGCCGTCCACCAGCACGGTAATGCGATCGGCAAGGCGGAACACCATGTCCATGTCGTGCTCCACCAGCAGCACTGCATAGCGGCTGCGCAGCCGCTCCAGTAGCGTGCCCACCGCATCGGCCTCGGCACCGCCCATCCCCGCCATGGGTTCGTCCAGCAGCAGCACCCGGGGCTCGGTGGCAAGGGCCATGGCCAGCTCCAACTGGCGCCGCTGCCCGTGGGCCAGGTCCCCGGCGGGGTGATTCGCCTGCTCGGCCAGACCGGACTCCCGCAGCACCCGCTGGGCGGGTTCGGTGAGCGTACGGTCCCTGCCGGCATTGCGGAACAGGTGAAAGTGGTGCCCGGCTTGTGCCTGCACGGCAACAGCCACGTTCTCGGCCACCGTGAATTCCGGGAATATCGCAGTGATCTGGTAGGAGCGGGCGATGCCCAGGCGAGCGCGGTCCGGCATGGAAAGCCTGGTGATGTCCCTGCCGTTCAGGGTGATGCGGCCACTGTCCGAGCGCAGTTCCCCCGAAAGCTGGGCCAGTGCCGTGGTCTTGCCGGCGCCGTTGGGGCCGATCATGGCGTGAATCTCCCCCGGTCGCAGAGCAAGGTTCAGGTCCCGGGTGGCCACCAGGCCACCGTAGCGCTTGTGCAGACCCACTGCCTCGAGGATCACCTCAACCATGCCCGCCCCCCCGTCGACCGCTGAGGAAACCGAACACGCCGCCGCGGAAGAACAGAACCGCCAGGATCAGCAGCGGGCCCAGCACGATCTGCCAGTGGGGCGTATACGCTACCAGGACCTCTTCCAGCGTCAGCAGGATGAGCGCCCCGTAGATCGGTCCGACCAGGCTCGAAAGCCCCCCGAGCAGCACGATAACCATCAGCATGCCGGAGCGGGACCAGTGCATGAGCTCGGGGCTGACGAACTCCGTGTGATTGGCGATCAGCGCCCCGGCCAGGCCCACCAGGGCCCCGGAGATAACGAACACCGTGAGCTTGTAGACGTAGGGTTTGTAGCCGAGGGCACGCATGCGCCGCTCGTTCTGCCGACAACCCTGGATCACCCGCCCGAACCGGGAACGTACCATGGCGCCGAGCAGCGCCAGGGTGCCGACCAGCAAGCCGGCGCAGACGTAGTAGAAGGTCACACGGTCCGCCAGGTCGATTCCGCCCAGGCTGTTGCGTGCCCACATGGACAGACCGTCCTCGCCACCGTATGTGCTCAGGGAGATGAAAAAGTAGTAGACAAGCTGGCTGAACGCGAGGGTGATCATGATGAAGTACACCCCGGACGTGCGCAGGGACAGCAGACCGACGAACAGCGCGTAGGAGGC
>SLLM01000107.1 GCA_007134055.1 Ectothiorhodospiraceae bacterium
TGCGGGACGATTTCCTTGCTGCCTTCCAGGACGGGGACCTGCTGCTTGGTCCGACGACACCGACTGCGGCCTTCGATCTCGGCGAGCGCACTGATGATCCCGTGCGGATGTACCTCTCGGACATCTACACCATCGCCGCCAACCTGGCCGGACTCCCCGCGCTCTCGGTTCCGGCCGGATTCGCCGGGGGGCGTCCGGTGGGGCTGCAGCTCATCGGCACCCATTTCGACGAGGCCCGCCTGCTGCGCGCCGGGCACCAGTACCAGCAGGCCACGGACTGGCATGCCCGCATGCCGGAAGCGTTTGCATGACGGCGCGAGGAGACGGATCGATGCAATGGGAAACGGTGATCGGGCTGGAGATCCACGCCCAGCTGGCAACCAGGAGCAAGATATTCTCCGGTGCCTCCACCGCCTACGGCGCGCAGCCCAATACGCAGGCCTGTGCCGTGGACCTGGGCCTCCCCGGGGTGCTGCCGGTGCTCAATGCCGGCGCCGTGAACATGGCGATCCGCTTCGGCCTTGCCACCGGATGCACCATCGCGCCCCGCTCCGTGTTTGCGCGCAAGAACTACTTCTATCCGGACCTGCCCAAGGGATACCAGATCAGCCAGTACGAGCTGCCGGTGGTCCACGACGGCGCGGTGACCATCGAGTTGCCTGATGGCGAGGAGAAGCGGATCGGCATAACCCGGGCGCATCTGGAGGAGGATGCCGGCAAGTCGCTGCATGAGGGTTTCGAGGGAGTTACCGGCATCGACCTCAACCGTGCCGGTACACCTCTGCTTGAGATCGTCTCCGAACCGGACCTGGGTTCGGCGGACGAAGCGGTGGCGTACATGCGCAAGATCCACTCGCTGGTGCGCTACCTTGGTATCTGTGACGGCAACATGCAGGAAGGCTCCTTCCGCTGCGATGCCAACGTTTCGGTGCGGCCGGCGGGACAGGAAAGCCTGGGGACCCGTACCGAGATCAAGAACGTGAATTCCTTCCGCTTCGTCGAGAAGGCCATCGCGTTCGAAGTCGAACGGCAGATCGACGTGATCGAGTCCGGCGGCGCCGTGATTCAGGAGACCCGCCTGTACGATGCGGTGAACAACGAAACCCGTTCGATGCGCACCAAGGAAGAGGCCAACGACTACCGGTACTTCCCCGACCCCGACCTGTTGCCGCTGGTGATCGACGAGGCCGCCATCGAGGAAGCACGGAGCATGCTGCCGGAACTGCCGGACGCCAGGAAGGCCCGCTTCGTGGAGCAGTATGGCCTCTCCGCGGCGGATGCCTCGCTGCTGACCGCCGCCCGGGAGACCGCCGACTACTACGAGGCGCTGGTGGAGGCCGTCGGCGGGGAGGCCAAGCTTGCGGCCAACTGGGTCATGGGGGAACTGGCCGGGGCACTGAACCGGGAAGGCATGGAAATCGGTGCCAGCCCGGTCTCCCCCGCGGATCTTGGGGCGCTGCTGCGGCGGATCAGCGACAACACCATCTCCGGCAAGATCGCCAAGGACGTGTTCGATGCCATGTGGCGGGGGGAGGGGGACGCCGACAGCATCATTGATGCCCGGGGCCTGCGGCAGCTCACTGACAGTTCCGCCATCGAGGGTATGATCGACGAAGTCATCGCCGCAAACCCGGCCCAGGTGGAGCAGTACCGAGCCGGCAAGGACAAGCTTCTGGGCTTTTTCGTCGGGCAGGTGATGAAGGCGTCCGGCGGCAAGGCCAACCCGGCCCAGGTAAACGAAATCCTGCGCCGGAAACTGGCGGAGTGACGGGTCCCGTGGCCGCCACCCCCGATTACCGGCAGCGCTTCCTGTTCGAATACGCCAACGTGCGCGGAGAGGTCATTCACCTCGGCGGCGCCCTGCGCGCCGTACTGGAACGGCGTTCCTATCCGGCGCCCGTGGCCCGGTTGCTGGGCGAGGCGATGGCTGCCTCCGGGCTGCTCTCCGCCGTGCTGAAGTTCAGCGGCACGCTGATCCTTCAACTCCAGGGCAAGGGGCCGCTGACCCTGCTGGTGGCGAGCGCGAGCCATGACCGGGACCTGCGTGCCGTGGCCCGCTACGGCGAGGACGTGCCCCCCGGAGCCGCTGAGCCGCTGGAACGTGTCACCGGCGGCGGGCATCTTGCCATCACCATCGACCCGGATGATTCCCGGGAACGCTACCAGGGGATCGTCACCCTGGAGCAGACAAGTCTTGCCGAATGTGTTGACGCCTATTTCGCCCAGTCCGAGCAGCTTCCCACCCGCGTCTGGCTGGCCTGTGACGGTCGCAGCGCTGCCGGCCTCCTGCTGCAGCGCCTCCCCGGCCACGACCACGGCGATCCGGATGCCTGGAACCGTGCCGAACAGCTGGGCTCCACCATTACCGGCCGTGAGCTGCTGGAACTGGGGACCGGGGAGGTCGTCCGCCGGCTGTTCCACGAGGAGACCATCCGTCTGTTCGAGCCTGAGCCCATGCGCTTTCATTGCCATTGTTCCCGTGAACGGCTGGGCAATGTCATCGTCGGACTGGGCGAGGATGAGGCACAGGACATCCTTGCGACGCAGGGGATGCTGGAGGCGGAGTGCGACTTCTGCGGCAAGGCCTACCGATTCGACGCCGTCGACCTGCGCCAGCTCTTTGCCCGCGGCGGCACGGGCGGCGCCGGCAGCACCCGCCACTGAAAGCTGCCGTCTGTGGCGGAATCAGGCCGCCGGGCGCCGGCCTTCGGTTACGCGTGGATGTCCGGCCAGGTCCCGGTGGCTGGCCACGTCGGCGAAACCCTCCCGAATCAGGCACCCGCGAACCGCCGTGGCCTGATCGTAGCCGTGCTCCAGTACCAGCCAGCCGTCCGGCTCCAGGTGCGTGGACGCAGCACCGATGATCCGGCGCAACTCCTGCAGGCCATCGGGGCCGGCGGCGAGGGCACTGGTCGGTTCGAAGCGGACACCGTCCTGGCGGAGGTGGGGATCCCCTGCCGCCACGTAGGGCGGGTTCGCGGCGATCACCGCAAACCGGCCGCGGTGCACCGGCTCGAACCAGTCGCCCTGCAGCCATTCCGCCGTCAGGCCGAGGCGCGCGGCATTGGCCCGGGCCACTACAAGGGCTCCGGCGCTTATGTCGACACCGCAGACGGTGGTGCCAGGGCGCTCGTCGGCGATCGCCAGGGCGACCGCGCCGCTGCCGGTGCCGAGGTCCAGGCAGGTGGTACGCGAAGACGCGTCAAGGTGCACCAGGCAGCGCTCCACCAGCA
>SLLM01000250.1 GCA_007134055.1 Ectothiorhodospiraceae bacterium
AAATCGTCAGCAATGGCACGGTCGCGGACGATGGTGGGCTGCATGAAGACCATCAGGTTGCGCTTGGTGACGCTGGTGGAACGGTAACGGAACAGCTCCCCGAGTATGGGCAGGGAGCCCAGGCCCGGCACACGCTGCTCTTGCTCCTGCACCTCGTCGTCCATGAGCCCACCCAGGGCTATGACCTGGCCGTCATCCACCATGACATGGGTCTGGATGGTGCGGCGGTTGGTGATGGGGCCGGCACCGCCGGTGTCACCGATGACGTTCGATGCCTCCTGCTCGATTTCCAGCTGGATGGAATCACCCTCGTTGATCTGTGGCTTGAGCTTGAGGATGATGCCCACATCCTCCCGGTCGATGGTCTGGAACGGGTTGGCGACGTTGCGCCCTTCCGACGTGAACTGGCCGGTGACGAAGGGGCGGTTCTCGGCAACCCGGATTTCCGCCTCCTGGTTGTCCAGTGTCACCAGGGAGGGCGTTGACAGGATGTTGGTGTTGCGGTCGTCCGCCAGGGCCCGGATGAAGGCGCCGAAACGCACTCGGCTGTCCAGATCCCCCACCACCATGCTGAGGCCGTCGTCCACCTGTGGCTGGGCGGTGTCCAGGGTGAGGAGCGAACCGATGCTGGTGCCCACGCCGGCGAAATTGGTCAGCCCTGCGGCACCGTCACCGTCGCTGCCGTCCACGAACCACTGCACCCCCCGTTCGCTGCCACGTTCCTCGGAGATCTCGGCGATCGCCGCCTCCACCAGGATCTGGGCGCGCCGGATGTCGAGCCGGTCGATGACCGAGCGCAGGGACTGCATGACCGACGGTGGTGCGGTGATCACCAGCGCGTTCGTGGATTCCTCCGCCTGGATGTTGATGATCCGGTTCTCCGCGCCCTGCGTGGTCTCCTCCTGCCGCTCCCGGAAACTCTCGGTGACCCCCTCGAGGACCGAAACCAGATCTTCGGCACGGCTGTAGCGCAGATACACCACGTGGGTGTCGCCATCGTCGTCCATGGGGTCGTCCAGTTGCGCGATCAGGGCGCGCATGCGCAGCCGCTGGCTGCGATCACCGGAGAGCAGCACGCTGTTGGTGCGCTCGTCGGCGGCGATCTGAACCTGCTGTGCCGGCACCGTTTCGGCGTCCGTGCGCCGCAGGCTGTTGAGTATGCGAACCATCTCTCCCACGGAGGCGTGTTCCAGGCGGACGATGTCGATTTCGTCGTCGCCGGCGCGGTCAACGTCCTGCACGAGAGCGGCGACCCGCTCCACGTTGCCGGCGCGGTCGGAGACAATCAGCACGTTGGTGGGAGGGTATGCGGCAAGGTGGCCCTGCTGCGGCAGCAGCGGCCGAAGGATCGGGACCAGCTGTGCCACCGGAACGTTCTCCACCCGGATCACGGTGGTGACGATGTCGTCCCCGGCGGCCGGGTCGGTGACGTCGGAGCCGAGTTGCTTCGCGTTGGTGTCGGGGATGATCTTGATGACCTCGCCGGCGGGGACGGCAGCGAAACCGTGGACCTGGAGAACGGACAGGAATGCCCGGTAGAGCTCGTCCGGTTCCATCGGCGCCCGGGAGACCAGCGTGACCTGTCCCCGTACCCGCGGATCGATAATGAAGTTGCGGCCGGTGACTTCGGCCACCGTGTTGATCAAGGCCTTGATGTCGGCGTCCTGGAGGTTGAGCGTGACCGGTTCGCCACGTTCCACATCCTCCCCCAGTTCCTCCAACGCCGCGACAGGGCCGGCGACCGCCGCCATCAGCAATGCCAGCAGCGCAGCTCTGGCCGAGCGAATCGCGGCCCTTTTCCTGTCTGCGTTCATCTGCTGCCCCCCGTTCGACTCGCGTCTCAGTTGTCGAAATCGATGTTCACCGTCTGCGTCGCACCGTCGCGGAGGATGGTGAGTTCCAGCCGATTGGTCTCCGCCGCGCCGCGCAGCGACTCCACGCCCTGCTGCGGATTGTCCAGCACCTCGCCGTTGATGGCGGTCACCACGTCCCCCGGCTCGAGTCCGACGGCCTGCATGATCTGGGGATCGGAACCCGGCTGCAGGCGAAAGCCGCGGAACTCGCCATCCTGCATGTAGGGCTGCGGGCGCACGTAGGTGGTGAATTCGTCCGGATTCTGCAGCAGGACCTGGCGCATGTCGTCCCGCCCGCCGGTGTTGTCGTCCTCGCCGGGCAGGTGATCCGAGTCCGCACCGGCGGTCCGTTCAACCTGCCTTTCCGGCAGCCGCAGGGTTTCGTGTCGTCCCTCCCGGCGAAGGATCACGCGATCTTGCAGGATCGCGTCTATGGTAACGCTGCCACGCAGGGAATCTCCGACACGGTAGACATTTTCGTCACGTCCGCCTTCGGCGATAATGACCATCGCCAGGCGGTCGCCGGGGTCGTAGAGAACGCCGCGCAGGGTCAGGTCGAGACGGGTGTCCGGCGCGTCCACCGGGACTTCGCGAGCCCCGTCTTCACCCAATGGCGTTGCCGTGCCGAACAGGCCCATCTCCGCCACCTGTTCACCGATGCTTTCCCGGCGGGTGTCTGTTTCCTGACCGCCCGCCATCGCGGTTGCAGCGCCCGCGCCGGATCCGGCGTGGCCACCGGACGGCAGCAGGCGCCAGGTCAGTTCCGCAAGGGTGTGCGCCAGAACGACCACCACGATCGCGGTGACCAGGAACACCGCGTATCGTATCGAGGCTGCGGAATTTATCGGTCGAATGAATCTGTTCACACCCCGCCTACCGTCCCGGAAGCGTATCGCCAGCCCCCACCCACAATCGTAATCGGCCTTTGGTGAACGCCGGTTTCGCCGGGTATATCCAGGCAAGCGTATGTTTTCGCCCCGGCGGGAGGCAATACCAAGGGCGTCACTGTAACAGACCCCGGCGCGTCGGGTTTCGTTTCCGGAATTGACAACGGAATTGCCTGCCGCTAAGGTTCCGACAATACTCAACGGCACCAGAGCCGGTGCATCCGCAGGGTCCCCGCTTCTTGCAACCCGTATTCCACCTGTTAGCGACTGGCCTTGGTCACGCGCACAACTCCGAAATCCCGATATAACGCTGGAGGCACGACACCGTGAGCGCAGAGATAGTGTACGTCACCGATGACACGTTCGAGGACGAGGTACTGAAATCGGATGGGCCGGTGCTCGTGGATTACTGGGCGGAATGGTGTGGCCCGTGCAAGATGATCGCGCCCATCCTTGACGAGGTGTCCAAGGAATATGCGGGGCGGCTGAAGG
>SLLM01000150.1 GCA_007134055.1 Ectothiorhodospiraceae bacterium
GGCGTCATCGCCAACATGTCCGAGCAGGTTCGTGCAACCCCGGACCTCACCTTCGACCGCCGTGGCCAGCCAGGTTTCTACGTCTTTCAGAACATGTCCTCACTCATGTTCCGCCGCAAACCGGTATCCGAGGCGCTGGGATACTGGGACTGCGTTCGGTTCGGCAGCGATTCGGAGTTCATTCAACGCCTGCGGTGCAGGTTTGGAGAGGGAGCGGTCGCGGTGGTCCGCACGGGCCCTGTAACACTTCAGCGGCAGGCGCCGGGTTCGCTTACATCGAGTTCGAAATTCGGGTACCCCAACTTCTTCATGGGCGCCCGCTTCGAGTACAGGCAGGCGCAGATCCACCATCATAAGCAGGCAGATACACTCTACTACCCGTATCCGCAGGCTGACCGGCCGTTTCCGGTTCCCGAGCCGCTGCGGCCGATTCGGGAGGTTAAGGAAGATGCCGTACGGCGCTTCGACGTGGTCGTGGCATCGGACTTTCGTGAGGGCTCGGATGCCCTTCCCGGCTGCCTGGATGAAGTTGCCGCGCTCGCGGACGCAGCGGGACGCATTGGCCTCGTCCAGATGTATCGCTATGATCTGCCGCCGGGCAATCACATCGACCATGCCGTTCGCCGTGCGCTGGAGGATGGGTTAGCGGAAATGCTGGTGTATGGAGAGCGGATACACACCCGTACCCTGGTGTTACTGCACCCGCCAGCATTTCAGGAGGCGCAGGTCTACGTGCCGGAGATAACAGCGGAGGAGGTTTATCTGGTTGCGGATCAACCGCCACGGAAAGCCGGTACTGATGATGCAACGCCTCCGCTCTACGACTTGACCGCCGTGCTGACAACGGTTGCAGAGACCTTCGGGGGGACTGCCGTCTTGCACCCCGTCTCGGAGACCGTCCGTACGGCGCTACGGGACAATCTCCCGCCTGAGATGGCGGATATCGAGATGCCTCCGCGGAACTGGAGCCACGCACGTGAGGAGTTGCGCGCGCGGATGGAAGCAGGGCATGCCCAGGCTCGGGATCACTGATGAAGGTAGGTCCAAGGCGAGGCTGCTTGGTATATTCGCGACCTGCAGCAACGATCGACTAGAGCGCCCGAACCAGCCCAAAGCCCTCAAGCGGGCCGGCCCCGCTTGCCGTTACTGCCGACGGCTGGATGCAATGGGTTCAACGAGGTACTGCGTCTCCGATGCCTGATATTGTCATCACCGAGAAAAACAGCCTGTCGGTGCAAAGAAAGGCTGCCAAGGCCAAGGCCTTCAAGCGCATGCGCAAGGCACTCAGGCGCGCCGGCGCCGGAACGGCGCCCATTGACCGTCTCGTCGTGATCCCCGGTTCGATGAAATCCGGTACCACTACCCTCTACGAGTACCTGATGCAGCATCCGCAGATTGCTCCCAACGAGTTCAGCAAGGAGCCGTCCTACTTCTCTGGAAAGAAACGCAGCGGGCCTGAATACCCATTGGCCTACTATTTTGCGCAGTTTGCGTTTGACCCCGCAGCCCACCAATATGCCCTGGAAGCAAGCACCAACTACATGAAATACCCGAGCTACTCCGGTGCCTTCGCCGCCATGAAGGAGACCGGACTGGATTTCCGATTCATCTGCATCCTCCGCGACCCGGTGGACCGCGCCGAATCGCACATCAAGCACAATATCGCCCGAGGCCGGCTGGACTTCGCCGATTACAGGAAGAAGCTGTCCCGGGGGCCGGCCAACACCTCGAAGTACGCAACGCAGATTGACCAGTTACTCATGCATTTTCCCCGGGAGTCGCTGCTTCTACTCTCATTCGAGGCACTCAAGGCCGACCCGTCGACCTCCCTGCAGCGTACGCTTGATTTCCTCGAGCTGGACGATTTCTCATTCGCGCCGCCAGAGAGACAGAATACCCGGGACATTACCGTCGATGGCCGAAAATGGACGTTTGATGACACGGACCGGGACGCAGTTTATCGCCATGTCCGGGACGATATCGTCCGACTTGAGCAGGAGTACCAGATTCCCATTCAGGAGTGGTTTCCCACGTTTGCGCGTCTGCACTCCTATGCCAGCCGGGCAGGTTAGGCCGATCGACAACTGCACCGCATCCCTCCTCTTGCCCGCTATCGTCCAGGGGACGACCTGATGCACCTCGCGGCGGAGTCCGGCAGGTACCTGGCCTGGATTTTCTCGGTCGCCCGGGTCCTGTTCCGGGAAGAGCCACTGCACACGGCATTGGCAATCGCCAGTACGGTAGGTACCCGCATTTCACGGGTACTTGCCTTCTTCCTGCCATTGAAAGTGATCATCCTTGTCGGGACCGACGGCGTCCCCCGGTACTTCAGGGCTTTCATCGAGCCTGACGACAAGATGTTCTGGGTGGCGCTCTTCTCTGCTGGAACCGTTGTCTTTTACGTGACCTCCCTGGTACTGGACTGGCTCTCCGAGCGTGCTTCCCGCGCTGGTAGTGCCCGCCTGCTGGGCAAGACGAGTGATGCGAGGCTTTTCAGGGATCAGGAAGAGGCTGCCGATCTCTACCAGAACATCTGCGGTGCAGGTGGCGCTCTTGCCTTTATCGCGGTCGGTCTGGTCGGCATTCTAGTGCTGGATGGACTGCTTTTCCTCACCATTGTTGGCCTGCTGGCAGGCCAGTATGTCGTCACGACAATACTGCTGCGGCACCACGTTCCGGGGCACCCGGGAGGGGTCGGCGCTTTCGTTGAGAGGAATGCTCGTCAGTACCTGGAGTTCTGCGCCTCCGTAAATTTCCTTGTTACCTTCGGCGTGATCCTCGCAGGCCTTCTGTACCTTGGCATGGACAACATCATCATTGCGATCCTCTCCATGCTCCTCTCCCGGCAGATCTACCGCTCCGTCAGCCGGTTTGCCCAGAGCGCATTAAAACTCAAAGCCGCGAAAACCACCGTCAATGCACTGGTGTTCGTGGACCGCACGTTGCAGAAACCGCCCCGGCGGGACATGGAGAGATTCCGCCGGCTTTTCTCGCGTCAGAGCCGCACGGAGCGTGCCCGTGCCATCGCGGCAGCGCTGCCGAATGTAACGGAACCGGCGGTCGTCGACTGGACCGACGCCCAGCCCCCGGACGTGGATAGGGTGTTCTTGTGGCGACCCGAATCCTCCGCGGACTCCGGTCACCATGTGCGGGAACGTGTCTATCCACCGAAAAAGGACATGCCCCTTCAACAGGAGCACTACCTCTTCAGCCACTGCA
>SLLM01000360.1 GCA_007134055.1 Ectothiorhodospiraceae bacterium
AGGCGGACAGCTATCTGCGCTGGCTGGCCACGGAAATGCCTGAGGCCGGCGCGCGGGCACTGATCCAGGACTTTCTCGCTGGTCCGGAGTACACCCTGGGGCTGGTGGGCAATCCCGGTGATGGCATGACCATCCTGCCCCCCCTGGAGATCGACTACAGCGGATTGCCGGATGACCTGCCGCCGATCCTCTCCTACGCCTCGAAGGTTGATCCCGGATCGCCGTACTGGCAGGCCCTGCGTTTCCGGCAGGCCGAGCTTGCCCCGGAGACGCAGGCGCGCATGGTGGAGCACGCCTTGTTCCTGTTCGAACGCCTGGGGTTGCGGGATTATGCCCGGATCGACTTCCGTGCAGGCGCGGATGGTGTGCCCAGGCTGCTGGACGCCAACTTCAATCCCACCTGGAGCTGGGATGGCAAGCTCGCCATGATGGCGCAGTGGGCCGGGCATGACTATCCCACGCTGCTGGGGATGATCCTCGAGACTGCACGCCGCCGATACGGGCTTTAGCCCGGCGTCGCGGTGTTGCGTGCCGCGGCATCCGGCTACAGGAAATCCCGCGGTATGCGCTCGTCCCAGTCCCGCTGGAACACGAGCTCCCCGCCTTCCCAGGCCTGCAGGCTTGCCTGCATGCGGAAGTTGTCCCGATCCCCGGACAGTGCGGTCCGGCACTCGATGCGAATACGCCAGTCATCGCGCCGGAAGATGGTTTTCTGTTCGGTGCGGGCGCGGGCGGAGAGCGGGTAGTTCTCGTCGATGCGGAATTCCTTGCGCATGGTGTAACCCACGGTCAGGTCGATGTCCTCGATGCGGGTCAAGGCGGCACCGCCGAAATCGCCGCCGTCGGCGAATGTGGTGTAGACGGTCTCCTCCGTGGTCAGATCCAGTTCCACCATGCGTTGCGGCTCGGCCATTTCCAGGGTCGTTTGCTCGGGCTCCGGTCCGCGCTCGGGTGCCCCGAAGGCGGGTAGCAGTTCGTCTTCCGGGCGTGGCGGGCGCACCGGCAGATCCAGCGTGCTGTCGCCGGTGTGGATTGTCAGCTCCACGGCTTCCGGCGCCGGCCAGATCATGGGCCAGTAGGCGGTGGATACCGCGATGCGCAGGGTGTGGCCGGGGGCGAAGCTGTAGGCGATGTCATTGAGCTGCACGGCCACGCGATAGCGTCTGCCCGGCTGCAGTGCCTCGGGCTCCTCGTGACCGTTGCGGTGGCAGAGGTTCATGACGCCGTAGCTCACACGGCCGGATGCACCGTCCGGTGCCACGTCGTTGAGGCGCACCATTACGTGGGCCACCTGGCGGTCCACGCTGAGATCCAGCTTCACCACGGGAGCTCCGAGTATGTCCAGCTGCTCCTCGAGGGGATCGGAGTCAAAGACCAGGGATTTGCCGTCGTCGGCGCGCTGATCCAGTGGCGCGTCGCCATCGGCGCCAAAGCCGTAGAAATCCCCGCCGCGCAGACCGGTGGTTTGGGGTGAACGGATGCGTACGGCATCCCCGGGGTCCGGCTGCCGCCCCAGCGACATCACGTTCAGGTGCCAGCGGCGGGTGGCGATGTCCGGTGGCGGCCATTGCGGCTCGGCGATCCAGTGGCCGGGACGCTCGTCGTGGCGAGGGGCCGGCGGGACCCAGGATTCCATCCAGGCACGAACCGGTGGTTCGTCCATGATGCCCGTGTCCTCGCCCCGGAGCCAGTAATCCCACCAACGCACCGCCTCCTGGAAGAAGCCGATGCGCGGCCCGGGGACGGCGGCGTGGGGGAAGGCGTGGGGCCACGGTCCGATGAGCGCCTTCTTCGGCGACCGAAGGCCCTGCATCAGCCGCGGGATCGCGTTGACGTATCCGTCGGCCCAGCCGCCTACCGCATAGACGGCGCACTCGATGGCGGCATAGTCCTCGCACACCGAACCGTGCTTCCAGTAGGCGTCCCGCCGGGGGTGGCGCATCCATACCGCGGGAAACAGCCGGTTGTGCTCCAGCCGTTGCAGCCACTGGTCGCGCCAGGCCGGACCGGCGATCTCCGGGTCCGGTGGGCAGGCATTCAGGGCAAAGAAGGCCGATCCCCACACCAGGTTCTCGTTCAGCAGGCAACCACCCTTGAAGTGGGCGTCGTCGGCGTAGCGGTCGTCGGTGGAGCACATGGTAATGATCGCCTTCAGCGCCGGCGGTCGGCGGGCGGCCACCTGCAGCGAGTTGAAGCCGCCCCAGGACAGGCCGATCATGCCCAGCCGGCCGTTGCACCATGGCTGACGGGTGATCCAGTCGATGGCGTCCACCGCGTCATCCTGTTCCTGCTCCAGGTATTCATCCCGCAGGATGCCCTCGGAGTCCCCGGTGCCGCGCACGTCCAGGCGTATGCTGGCGTAGCCGTGACCGGCGAAATAGTGGTGCAGCGGTTCGTCCCGCAGCCGGGTGAAATCCCGCTTGCGGTAGGGCATGTATTCCAGCACCGCGGGCACCGGCGAGTGCTGCGCCTCCGCCGGTAGCCAGATGCGGGCCGCCAGTCGCACTCCGTCGCGCATCGGAATCCAGGCGTTCTCGATTACGCGGACGTCCGACGGGAAGGTTCTGACAACTTTCATTCCGGCGCCGTCTCCTCCAGCGGCCGCATCTTCAACGACTGTGGATCGCATTCCAGCAGGCGCTCGGTTGCCCGTACCAGGGTGCGCGCCACCTTGTAAGTCTTCTCGAGGGAGACGGATTCGTTGGGCGCGTGGGCAAGTTCGATCTCGCCGGGGCCGTAGACTACCGTGGGAACACCGGCCAGGCGTACCCAGCCGGACATGTCACAGCCGTACGGGGCGGCAGCGATGGTCGGGGCGTGGCGGAACTCCTCTTCCGCGGATTGCGCCATGGCCTGCACCAGCGGGTGTTCCTGGTCGATGCGGGCGGAGCCGAAGCCCGAGGCCAGTCGACTGATCTTCGGTGGATGCTCCGACAGCCAGGGATCATCGCGGACATGATCCAGCACGGCCTTGCGGAACCGGGCTTCCGCCTGCTCGAGGATCAGGCCGAGGACCTCTGCCTCGGCGGCGGGCGGGGCCTCTGCGGTCCGGGGCAGGAGCGCCACCGCAAGGGCGACGACGGCCGCAAGCGTGACGGGTAGGGCGAGTAGCCAGCGTGTGTGCATACGGGAACCTCGGGTGCGGTTGCGGGGACCGTCCCGATCACCGGCCGGCGCTGCCAGGTATCCCTCGAACGTACGACCCTGGCCGCCCG
>SLLM01000141.1 GCA_007134055.1 Ectothiorhodospiraceae bacterium
CGGCCCGGCAGTTTGTCATTGCCCTGCCACGTTCAGCGGCCGCGGGCAGACCCGACCTCATCATGATCGAGCAACTGGACATACTTGCTGAAGGCGTCCCGATCTTCTACATCGCTGCCGGCGCGGCATTGATTGCAGGACTCGCCACCTGCCTGGGCGCCGTTCCGGTATTTTTCGTCAGGCGCCTGTCCTCACGCGCGGAAACGATTCTAATGAGCTTCGGGGCCGGGGTGATGCTGGCGGCGGCCTTCTTCTCCCTGATCGAACCCGGCCTGCGCATGGCCGGGGAACTCACCACCTCCCCGCTGGTGCCGCCGGTCTGGGTCGGCCTGGCGCTGCTGTTCGGCGCGGCAGTATTCTTCGCCGCCGACCGCTACCTGCCCCACGAGCATTTCATCAGCGGACCGGACGGCGTCAACTCCGACCAGGCCCACCTGCGCAGGATATGGCTGTTCGTGCTGGCGATCGCGATTCACAATTTCCCCGAGGGGTTGTCCGTGGGCATCGGCTTCGCCGGAGACAACCTTGCCAATGGCGTGGCGATCACCGCCGGGATCAGCACACAGAATCTGCCCGAAGGACTGGTGGTCGCGATCGCCCTGCTCGGCGCCGGCTATACACGACTGCAGGCATTCGCCGCGGCCGTGCTCACCGGACTGGTCATGTCGGCCGGCGGCATACTCGGCGCCGCTTTCATCGGCCTGGGCGGCAGTGCCCTCATGCCCTGGGCCCTGGGCTTCGCCGCCGGGGCCATGCTGTTTGTCATCATCGACGAGATCATTCCGGAGACCCACCGCCGGGGCTTCGAGCGAGAGGCGAACGTGGGATTCATGGTGGGTTTCGTGTTGATGATGTTCCTCGACGTCACACTGGAGTGAGCAGGCTGCCTCAGCGCGACCCGGCGCGCTGCGTCGCGGCGCGGACCACCATGGCGGCGTTGTCCAGGGCCGCCTTCTCGGCGGCGGAAAGCTGCGGGCGCAGGACCCGGTGCACGCCACCGCCGCCGATGACCGCCGGCACACTGAGGCAGACGTCACCTACGCCGAAATAGTCCTCGAGCCGGATGCTGACGGGAATGGTGCGGCGGCTGTCCTGGACGATGGCCTCGACAATGAGGGCGGTCGCCATGGATACCGCGAAGTTGGTGTAGCCCTTGTTCTGCAGCACCCGATACCCGGCCTGTTGCACCCGGGTATAGGCCTCCCGGGTCACATCCCGGTCCCCCAGGTGTTCACCACCGGCCTGGGCCATCGCCATCACCGGAAACTGGGCCTGGCCATGCTCGCCGAGGATATAGGCGCGCACGTCATCCGGGTGTATCCCCACGGCGGCGGAGAGCATGCTGCGAAAACGCGCCGAGTCAACCAGCGTTCCGGTCCCCATGACCCGGGGCCACGGGAATCCGGTAAGCCGTAGCGCATGCCAGACCAGGACATCCACCGGGTTCGAAAGGATAACGAGGCAAGCCCCGGGACTCAGCTGCGCCAGCCGCGGCAGCAGTGCCTCGAGAATCTCGACGTTGGCAGGCCCCAGGAGCCGACGGTCGGCGGCACCGGCAGGCAGCGAAGCAGACGCGCAGAACAGCAGAATGTCGGAATCCGCCGTCGCCTCGAGATCGCCTGCCCGTACCCGGGTAAACTTGGACGTGAAGGAAGCGGCATGCTCCAGATCATAGGCATCACCCAGGGCGACTTCCGGACGCCGGTTGTAGAGCACCAGCTCCTCTGCGAGCCCGCGCTGCACCAGCGTATAGGCCAGGGTGGAGCCCACCCGCCCCAGGCCGATGATCGAGATCTTCATCGTAAAATGCCCTGCTCCGCCTGCCAGCGAAAGGGTAGCATGCCGCCCCGGCGCACGCCGTGCCCTGCCTCCCCTGGCAACGCCAGGACAATGCCGACGCCCGCGCCATGTCCCGCCTGTCGGAAGCCTGCCGACACGCACGACAACCCATGGCAAATGGACCATCCGGGAAAGTGGTGCCACAATCGGACCACGCGCCCGCGGCCGTGCGCCGTCGGTGCTTTCTCCAAGCCACACGAGCGACAGTACAGTGCAATCCTGTCCTCGCGGAAACCAGAACCTGAACGAGGAGTAGAACAATGAAGCGACGCAGTCTACTGACCGGCGCGGGAGCCGGCGCCGCCGTTGCCGCCAGCACCACGTTCTCGCCCAACGTGTTCGCGAGCAATCGCCGCTTCCGTCTGGAGATGGTGACGTCCTGGCCGGAGGCGCTAACCAACCTCTACGGTACCGCCGAGTACTTCGCCCGGCGCATCGGCGAAATGACCGATGGCGATGTCTCCGTCCGCACCTATCCGGCCGGAGCGCAGGTCTCGCCGTTCGAGGTCTACGATGTGGTTTCCAGCGGTGCCTTCGAATGCTGCCATACGGCGCCATACTATTTCATCGGCAAGAGCCCGGCCCACGGCTTCTACACGGCCATTCCCTTCGGTCTGACGCTACCGGAACAGGATTCCTGGATGCTGGCCGGGAACGGGCAGGAGCTATGGGACGAACTCAACGGACGGGATCACCTGATCGCCTTCCCTGGCGGCAATACCGGCGCCCAGACCGGTGGCTGGTTCAACACGGAGATCAACAGTCCTGACGATCTTCGTGGCCTGCGCATGCGCTTTCCCGGACACGGCGGCCGCGTCATGGCGGCGGCCGGGGTCAATATCCAGCAACTCCCGGGTGGCGAAGTGTTTACGGCGATGGAGCGCGGCGTCCTCGATGCGGCGGAATGGGTCGGCCCCTTCGACGACCAGATCCTGGGCATGCACCGGGTTGCCCGATACTACTACATGCCAAGCTGGGCCGAACCCAGCGCCATGCTTGGCTTCTACTTCAACCTGGACGTGTGGGGCGACATGCCGGCGGACATCCAGGCGCAGATCAAGGCCTGCTGCTACGAGTCGAACGCCTGGATGTCGGCCCAGTACCAGGCGAAGAACCCGGTGGCCCTCACGGAACTCGTGGAGGAGCACGGCATCGAGGTTCGCGATTTCCCGGAATCCGTCCTGCAGGCATTCCGCGAAGGCGCCAGGGAAGTGCACGAGGAGGACATGGAAGCCTCCAGCATGTACCGCACCATCTACGAGGACTGGGCCACGCACCGTGACACGGTGCGCTCCTGGAACGAGCGGACGACGCACCAGTACGAGTCGTTCCTCTACCAGGGCTCGTAACGAAACACCCACCTGCAACCGGGGGCGCCGACGGCGCCCCCGGTAATCGCTTCACCAGGCCGCACGGGTTCCCTTGTTCCGCGTCACGCAGGTCAGTTCGCCAGCCCCGGAAGCCACAACACCAGGCCGGGGAAGCCCACCAGCACCGCCAGCATGAACAGCTGAATGCCGATGAACGGCACGATACCCTTGTATATGTGCCACGTCTGGATACTGGCAGGGGCAGCCCCCCGCAGGTAAAACAGGGCGAAACCGAACGGCGGAGTCAGGAACGACGCCTGCAGATTCATGGCCACGAGCACCGCGAACCATACCGGATCAAAACCGAAGAACACCGCTACCGGCGCCACCAGCGGGACCACGATGAAGGTTATCTCGATAAAGTCGAGGAAGAATCCCAGAATGAAGATCGTCAGCATGACGAAGAACAGGAAGCCCCATTCGCCTCCGGGCAGACCTTCCAGGAAGTCCTTGACCAGCCACGTTCCGTCCAGGGCGCTGAACACCATGGCGAACGCGGTCGCCCCCACCAGTATGATGAAGACCATACTGGTGAGTCGGACCGTGGTGCCGGTCACCGCCGTGAGACTGTCCCAGTTCAACCGGCCGTTCAGCAGGGCGAGGAGCGAGGCGCCGAACGCACCCATGGCACCGGCCTCGGTGGGCGAGGCGATGCCGAAGAAAATGCTTCCGAGCACCACCGCAACAAGCAGTAGCGGCGGCAGCAGGCTGCGGATCACGGCAACCAGCAGGTTCTGAACCTGGAAATCCTCCGACTCCGCCGGCATCGCCGGTGCCACGTCACGCCGGAAGAAGGCGTAGCCCGCAATGTAGAGGACATAGAGGCCGCTCAGTACCAGGCCCGGAACGAACGCGCCGAGAAAAAGATCCCCCACGTTCACGCCCATCTGATCGCCAAGGATGATCAGAACGATACTTGGCGGGATGATCTGCCCCAGAGTCCCGCTGGCGGCAATCGTGCCGGAGGCCAGGGAGCGATCGTAGCCATACTTGAGCATCACCGGCAGGGCCAGGACCGCCATGGTGACCACGGAGGCGCCGACCACGCCGGTGGATGCGGCCAGCAGCGCTCCCACCCCTACCACGGAGATCGCCAGTCCGCCCCGCATGCGGCCGAACAGCCGCCCCATCGTCTTGAGCAGATCCTCGGCCAGTCCGGATCGCTCCAGCATGACTCCCATGAAGACAAAGAACGGCACGGCAACCAGGGTGTAGTTGTCCATCACCGATCCGAATATCCGCCCTGGCAGCGCGTTCAATCGGGCGAAACGGAACAGCGGATCCCAGGGAAGCTGGACGTTGATCCCCTGCAGCAGATCACTACCGATCAGGGTGAAGAGAACCGCCGTCGCGCCCAGGCTGAACGCCACCGGATAGCCGCTCAGCATGAACAGCAGCAGGCAGGCGAACATCCAGAGGGCAAGGTACTCCATGATCAGACGGTGGTCTCCGGTCGGGGCGGCCTTACCGCTTCGGGACGTCCCGGCAGCGGGACACCGGGCACGCCCCGAAGCCAGGCTGCCCGCTTGATGATCTCGCTCACGCCCTGCAGCATGAGCAGTGTGAACGCCAGCGGGATGACAGTCTTGATGGGGTACCGGGGCAAGCCCCCGGGCTGCGGGCTCTGCTCCATGCGCTCCGGATCGGGCCAGCCGGCGGGGAAATGGGTCCATCCCCAGGAACGCAGGGTGTAGTCCCACGACATCCACACCACCAGCGCACAGAAAGGAATAAGGAAGAACAGCGCTCCGAGGAGGTCGATCCACGCCTTGGGCCTGGGGCCGAAGTAGGAATAGAGAATATCGACCCGGATATGGCCGTCCTGCCGCAGGACGTAGGCGGCGCCCAGGAGGAATATGATGTTGTAGGCGTAGGTCTGGCCTTCCAGCAGGGCATTACTGCTGAGCTGCATCCCCAGCTGCGCACCCAGGTAGCGTCCTACCACATTGATCACGCCGAACAATACCAGCGCCACGACCGCAACTCCCATCAACCTGCCGACGGCCGCGTTGACGAGATCGATGATCGAGGAGACGCGCAGCAAGACTCGCATGAGGGCCGATCGAACTATGGGTGAGGTTGAAGCGGGAGCATATCCGCGGTTGCCCGAATCATAGCGACCGCCCGCCGCGTGCGCAAACCAGGGGCGGGTGAAGTGCAGGAGTTTGCCGCAGCTGGCGCAGGCACCCCGGGAAAGCAATACCCCCTTGCTTCCCGAACGGATGCCAGGGGAGTTGGAAACGGACCACACCAGCCGCCGCACCGTGCGGCAGCGTGGAATCAGTGTGCGGCGGCAAAGTCCGCGGCCAGGGCCTCGCGCTGCGCTTCGCCCAAGGCCGTCATGTGCCGATAACCCGGATGATCACACCCGACCACGACCTCTACTGACGGGTCCCTGAAGCGCTGAATCTGCTCGTCGGTGAACGGGAAGTGCACGAACTGCACGGAGGATGCCTTGCCGTCGGCGGTGGTGCGGTCGACATCGGCCTCCGCCACCGACATGATCTTCTCGTCCCCGACACGAATGTAGAGGGTTTCCTCGATACCGCCGAGCTGCGAGAGGACCCGCTGGCGCCGGTCCCGATCATCGATCTCGATCATGAACGTGGCCACCAGTTCCCGGCCATTGGGAATCAGTGGATTGTAGGCTGCCAGTTCGTCCTCGATCTGCTCTTCCCCGCCCCGCTCGATATAGAGCATTTCGTGGATCTGGGACCACATGGTCTCAAAGTTCTCGAAGTAGAACGTGGCATCCGGACCACAGTGCACCCGGCGGTTCCGCTTGATGTCCACAAGCCTGGCACGGTGAGCCTTGCGGATGCCTTCGTACTCCGCCATCGGCATGATGTCGTCCCGGGTGATCTCCGTCTTGGCGCTCATCTTTCCTCCCGAATCACGGATTCGCAAGGCCGTAGGACCTGGCCATCAACTGAATCGGATGCCACGCCTGTTCCGGTACGCTGGCATCCGCGTCAAGCTTTTCCATTCCCTGGAGAATGTGGTCGCCTGCGAGGGGGCACTCCGATACCACATGGGTTATCTCCCCCTTGCTCATCCTGCGCGCCACCGGCTTGCCAACCTTGATAGCGACCGGGAAGTTTTCCTTCATGACCCCCCATGCGCCGCCGTGCCCGGAGCAGCGTTCCACCACTTCAAGGGTGGAATCCGGAATCAGGCGCAGCATTTCCGCCGCCTTGGCACCCATGTTCTGGGCCCGGGAATGGCAGGAAAGGTGCAGTCCGATCTTGCCGTCCAGCGGCTGCATCCCCTCCGCCAGCCCGCTATCCCTGTTCAGCTTCACCACGTACTCGGTCACGTCGGACACATGCTCCGAAAGCAGTTTCACGTCCTCGTTGTCCGGCAGGATCAATGGCCACTCGAATTTCATCATCAGGGCGCAGGAAGGGACCTGGGCGATCACTTCGTAACCCTTCTCGATCCACCCGCGAAGCTCCCGGGCGGTGCTGGCCGCCTTGTCCGCCACTGCCTTGATGTCACCGTTCTCGAACTGCGGCATCCCGCAGCACCCCGTGTAGACGACTTCGGTCTCCACGCCGTTGTGGGCGAGCACCCGGCGCGTGGCCTCGCCGATCTCGGGGTTGTTGTAGTTGACGAAGCAGGTAGCGAACAGCGCCACCTTGCGTCCCGCCCCGGGCGCGGCGCGATTCACCTCCACCGGATTGGCGCGGGCCGTGGCGACAAAGGTCCTGCGGTTGAACCGGGGCAGCTTGGCCTCCCGGTGAATGCCCACCATCGACTCCATGAGGGGACGGGTGACCTTGTTGTCCGTGCGGTTCGCCCAGTTGGCGACGGGCGCCACGGAACCTGCCAGCTTGCCGTTGCGATCCGTCTTCTTGATCTGCTTCTCGACGAATCCGATCTTCCCCTGTCGGTTCTCGACCGCACGGTAGCGCAGCATCAGATGGGGGAAATCGAGGTCGAACTCATGAGGTGGTACGTAGGGACACTTGGTCATGAAGCACATGTCGCAGAGCGTGCAGGCATCCGCCACCCGCTTGAAGTCCGCCGAGGCCACCGTATCGAGCTCTCCGGACTCCGAGTCGTCGATCAGGTCGAACAGTCGCGGGAAGGAGTCACAGAGGTTGAAGCAGCGGCGACACCCGTGGCAGATGTCGAATACCCGGCGCAGCTCCGCGTCGAGCTTGTCCTCGTCGTAGAAATCCGGGTCTTCCCACGGAATGGGATGGCGCGTCGGTGCTTCCAGACTTCCTTCACTCATGACGGGCTCCTCACGACGGACAGGCAGACACCAACCGGCGACCATGGCCGCCGGCCGGCGAAACACAGGTATCGCGTCGAGCGATATCAGCTATCGAGCTGATCGAGCGCCTTCTGGAAGCGACCGGCGTGGCTCTTCTCCGCCTTGGCGAGGGTCTCGAACCAGTCGGCGATCTCGTCGAAGCCTTCGTCACGTGCAGTCTTGGCCATACCCGGATACATGTCGGTGTACTCGTAGGTCTCACCGGCGATCGCGGACTTCAGGTTCGTGGCGGTATCACCGATGGGCTCATCGGTGGCCGGGTCACCAACCTCTTCCAGGAATTCCAGGTGGCCATGGGCGTGTCCGGTCTCACCCTCAGCGGTGGAACGGAAGACAGCGGAGACGTCGTTGTAGCCTTCCACATCCGCCTTCTGGGCGAAGTAGAGATACCGGCGGTTCGCCATGGATTCGCCGGCAAACGCTTCCTTCAGGTTGTCCTGGGTCTTGCTACCTTTCAGGCTCATCACTCCCTCCCAAGTCATTCGTGTCATCGGATAACACAGTGGTCTGGTCCACCTGCGCTGCTGGCAGGGTACCAGCAATATAGAAAGGATGGCGCCCACAGTCAACCAGTTTGGATGCGTTCCAAAAAAGAATGCAACTATTTGCTGTTACTTGCTTTTGTAGGAAACACGCACCACCACACTGACGTCCTTCACTTCCACGTCCGCGGGAAGGTTCAGATTTTCTGGCAGACCGAGCGCGTGGGGATCGTGGTCCAGGTCCTGAATGGCGCCGGTAACCTCGTCATAGACGTGGACGTGAGGACTGGTCCTGGTGTCGAACCACGCCCGTCCGGACTCCACCAGCACCTCCCGCACCAGCCCGACGTCCGCGAACTGACGGAGGATGTTATAGATTGTCGTCTGGGCAACAGGGATCTCCGCACGCCGAGCCTCAGCCAGCACATCATCGGCACTCAGATGGCGATGCCCGCCGCGCAGCAGCAACCGGGCAATCGCAACCCGCTGGCGCGTGGGTCGCAACCCCAGCGCGCGCAGGTGTTGCTTGATATCCGCACTTTCCGAACGGGACGTCTCCATACCGGCCCCCCATGGTCTTTTCCGGCATTATACCAACAAACGGAACGATGCAACCCCGGTGTTTGACTGCACGCGCTCCTTGCCAAGCCGGACGGAACATACGCAACATGTCCGGACCATGTCCCCGACAACCCACGAGGCACCAATGGTCGCGACCCTCCGATTCCGTCGTACCCTGCTATTGTCAATGCCTCTTCTCCTGTTGCCTCCTGTGGCGTTCGCCGACGACGGATTCCGGGCGTGTGTGGAAGGACTCGCCGAGCAGGCGCGTATCGAGGGGATCAGCAACGCGACCATTGACCGCGACCTGCGTTCGATCACATTGCAGCGCCGCGTGCTGGAACTGGACCGCCGGCAGCCGGAGTTCGTCCAGACATTCTGGCAGTACTACGAGCTGCGCGTTTCCGAACAACGGGTGCAGACCGGGCGGGAACGGCTTGCCGAGTACCGCCAGGCGCTGGAAGAGGTCCATCGGGAGTATGGTGTAAGGCCGGAATACATGGTCGCCCTGTGGGGACTGGAGACCAACTTCGGCAGTCACTTCGGCGAGATGCCGGTTCTAGATTCCATCGGCACCCTGGCCTGCGACCCGCGACGAAGCGGTTTTTTCCGCAACCAGCTGATGGCCGCCCTGCGCCTGGTCGACGCCGGTCACATCCGCACGGAGCGAATGCGGGGCTCCTGGGCCGGAGCCATGGGACATCTGCAGTTTATGCCGAGCACCTACGAGCAGCACGCCGTGGACGCCACCGGCGACGGCCGATCGGACCCCTGGGAGAACCTCGAGGATGCCCTGGCCACCGGAGCCAACTACCTGCGCAGCATGGGGTGGCGGGACGGCCAGCGCTGGGGACGGGAGGTCCGCCTGCCCGAGGACTTCGACTATGGACTTGCGGACCTCGATGATCGCCGTCCCCTGGCCGAATGGGCGGATCTCGGCGTGCATCGCGTTGACGGCAGCCCGCTGCCGCAGGCGGACATGGAGGCCGCCCTGTTGCTTCCGGCTGGGCACCGGGGCCCCGCATTCCTGGTATACCGCAACTTCCGTGTCATCATGCGCTGGAACATGTCCACGTCCTACGCGCTGGCGGTAGGCCTGCTGGCGGACCAGCTCGCCGGCGGTGAGGGATTGCGCGCATCGGAGCCTGCCGGCAGCGAGCCGCTGCGCCGGGACGATGTCCGGGAACTGCAGCAACGGCTGGCGGACGGCGGCTTCGATCCGGGACCGGTGGACGGCATTCTGGGACGCCAGACGCGCGCGGCGGTACGCGCTTTCCAGCACGCAGAAGATCTGCCTGCGGACGGCTACCCCGACGCGCGGCTACTGCGCCAACTACGCGCCAGCACGGGTTCCGACTGATATCGTCGCCGCCATCGGCTAGCGTCCGCCGGTCGGTTCCCGGTCCTCGTTCATCGCTGTCGCCTCGCCACGGCTGACCCGGTAATTGATGGCGTCCGGCGTGATCGTCCCCGCCGAGATGATGAACGACACCGCCTCGTCCACCGTCCAGTCCGTGGAGATCAACTTCGTCAGCGGTACGATCTCCATGTACCCGGAGGTGGGGTTGGGCGTGGTGGGCACATAGACGGCCGCAAGTTCCTCACCGGTATCGGCATCGCGAAACGTGCGGGTGACAAAACCCACCGCTTTCATCTCCGGGGACGGGAAGCTGATCAGCACGACTCGTTGCACCGATTGCGGCTTCTCCTGCAGCGCGGCCAGCAGGCGCTTGGTGGAACCATAGATGCGTTCCACCAGCGGGATACGCGCGATGATCCGGTCAAACAGGGCAATGAGTCGCTTGCCGATCACCTGGGTCGCGAGCCAGCCAAGCAGGCACAGCGCCGATAGCGTCAGCAGCACGGCGAGAGTCGCCTGAAAGCCGGGACGTGCAATGAAGTGAGCCAGCGCCGGAAGGTGGGGCTCCAGCATCCGGGCGAGCGCCCGCACCCAGGGAGCACCGAGGCTCGACAGCTGGCTGAAAAAGAAATTGAACACCCACCAGGTGATCCAGAGGGGAATCACCGTCAGAATGCCGGTAATGAGATAGCGCGGGGCGCGCATGCCCGCACGCCTCATGTCTCTGCGCTGGGGAGCCATGAATGCCCTCACACACGCCCACACCAGCCGACGCGAACAGCCGTCGACACCAGTGACACTTCGGTGGTTACACCTTAGACCGCCTCGGCGCGCAAGCCGGCAAGCGGAGGCTACACCACCCGCCCGCGCTGCGGCATGCAGGATGCCCGAACGGGAAGGCCGCCTACGCCCGGAACCGGGTGCTGGCGCGGCCTAGTCCACAGTTCGCTTGACGAACGGGAACACGTCGGTCACGCCGAGAATATCGGTAATCAGCAATACCAGGAAGATGAACACGGCGGCGCCGACCACACTGCCGACGCCGGCACCCGCGGGCATCTCGTCCATGCGCGCATTCAGCTCCCGCAGCTCGGCTGCCGTCAGTGTCTCGACGCGCGCAGCGGCGTCATCCGGGTCCACTCCCCAGCGGACAAGCTGCTCACGGACCTCGTCACGAGCCAGCAACCCGGCAAGCTCGGCGCGCTTGGCCTCGAGCGCCGCGCGATCGGCGTAGTCACCGGTACCGATCATGCCTGCCTGGGCAACTGGAATCGTCACTGCGGACATCAGGAACACCAGGGCGAGAACCGCGGCGATTCCGCGGAAGAGCTGCGCTCCAGTAGCCATCGGATACTCCTTCATGAATGAACTCCGGGCACTATGGTACCTGCCGGCAACGAAGGCAATACCAGCCGGAGCCTGAGCGCCAATCGCGGAAATGCTGTTGCAGACCTGCGTCATCGCGGATAATGAGGACAGATTCAGTCCCTGGACCACGGTTTTCGGGGAGGGGCATCATGCTGCCACTGTTGCTGGCGCTGGGGGTTGTCGTCGCCGCGAACGCCGCACCTCTGATCGCCACCTCGGCCCTTGGCCAGCGTTTCACGCTCCCGGTGGACCTGGGGTGCCGGTTTGCAGACGGCGAGCGTCTGTTCGGACCGGCAAAGACCGTTCGCGGCATCCTCGCGGCCGTGCTGTTCGGCGGCCTGGCAGCCCTCGCCCTGGGCATACCACCTGCGCTGGGCGCGCTGGCCGGGCTCGCCGCGATGTGCGGGGATCTCGTTTCCAGCTTCGTCAAGCGGCGCCTCGGCATGGCCTCCAGCAGTCGCTTTCTGGGTGTCGACCAGATACCCGAGGCACTGTTCCCGGTGTTGGTCCTGGCACCGCACCTGGGCTACGGCCTTGCCGGCGGGATCGCTGTGGTTGCCGCCTTTGCGGTGCTGAGTCCGCCCGCTTCCTGGCTTCTGCACCACCTGAAAGTACGGCAGCAGCCCTACTGAGGCGGGACGGTACCCGGCTGGAGCTCGTGAATGGTCAGCTCCGGGGGGCAGTTGAATCGCACATCCAGCACGGAGGAACCGGTGCCCACCGACGTATAACCCTGGAGCTCGCGGAAGCTCCAGCTGCCGGCAGCGAACCGCCTGGGACAGCGGGCATTCGTCAGCACTGCCATACCCCCGGGAAGGCGGATCTGGCCACCATGGGTATGGCCGCAGAATACCGCATCGAAACCCGCCGCCTCCACCTCCCGGTAGCACTCTGGTGAATGAGCCAGCAACAGGCGGGGGACATCCGCCGGGAGCTGCTGCGCGGCCCACCGCGGATCGGCACAGCCAAAGTAGTGGGGATCATCCACGCCGGCGAGGCCCAACCGCGCACCGTCACGTTCGAGTACTTCACCCTCGTTGAAAAGCACCCGGATTCCCATTTCC
>SLLM01000369.1 GCA_007134055.1 Ectothiorhodospiraceae bacterium
AGCCAGCCCCAGGCGCCCTCGCCGTTGAGCCGCTCATCCGGGTCCATGTTCGGCTCGATGTTCACCATCTGCGGATAATCGATCGCCCGACGGAACTCCGGGAATCGATCCGCGAGGACGGCGTGGTCATACGCCATGGGACGAGCGACGTCGTCGTCGACCACTGCGGACCAGTGACTTCGATGCACACTGATGCGCTCGTCGAGCCTGTACGCCCGATCCAGCTCGTGGATTCGCTTGGGCAAGCCACCGTGTTCGACGTTGTAACCATGCACAAAGATCACGGCGTTGCCCTGCGCCTGGAAGTACCGGAGTTCCTGATCGCTCAGGCGGTACGCGGGATCCGGGGCGTCCTCGGGCTCCAGGCGCAGGTCGACCATGACGGGAGGCGGCAGGCAGCGGATCTTGAGCGGCTCGCGCAGTGGGCCGTCGATCCGGAACACCACCGGCGTCCCGGGCAGCACGCGCACGTCGCCCTCTACGTCATCGCCCACGACGCCGTAGATGGCCGCATCCACCCACGGCGCGTCGGTGGCGGCCGCGTCACGAATAGCCGACTCGCGGGGCAGTGCAACACGGATCTCCATCTCGCCACCGAAGGTCAGCTCGGGGAAGGCGACCTCGCCGGCGGCATCGGCAGTCGCCTCGAATGTCACATCCGCTTCCCGGTCTCGCAGCAGGACGCGCGTACCGGCCCAGTCCGGCTGCCAGTCCGTCTCCGGCGATGTCTCCAAGCGCAGCCGCAGCGGCTGCATGACCCGCGCCAGGGGCGACGGCGTGCGATTGCGCGTGCCCTGGACGCGCAGCCCGAAACGCAGGCCGGCCGCCTGCCCGCCACCCCGGGAGCAGCCGCCACCGCCGTCGGGCAGGGTAACCTCGGCGACGTAGTCGGTCTGCCCGGACCGCAGCTCCACCTCCTTCTCCGTGATCGGATCGCCCCTGCGATCCCCGTTGCCGTCCACGCAGTAGACGGACACTGTCGCCACGTCGCCGTCCTCGGCGCGGCGGGCGCGAAAGCGCAGTTGCCGCGTTTCCTGTGGCCTGACCGTTCTCTCCAGCTCCATACCCGGCATCGCTGTCACCACTCCGTTGGTTCAATGTCCATGGCGCCATCCGTCGCCACCTTGGTCAGATCAGCGCACTCCGATGGCTTGACCACCACCGGCTCGACCGGGATCGGCCCGCCGGTGTTGTAGTCCACGTCTCCGTTCATGACCATGCTGCCGCTCGCGCGCAGGGTGACATCCCCTCCCCACAGGGCCGTGCGGCCGCCGCTGTCCACCGACAGCCCCGCGGACCGGGATGCGTTGGTGAGGGTGACGGTCCCGCGGTGTGAGTGGAGGCGGATCGGGCCGGCAGCCTGGAGCTGCAGATCCCCGCCGAGGGTCTGCCAGACACCGTCACCGCCGGAGAGACGGACCCGCGTGCCGGCCGCGCCACGCAGGGTCACCCCCTTGGCCGCGCGCAGCTGCAGTACCCCGCCGCTGGCCGCGCGCACGCCGGAACTCCCCGTCAGATTGATGCCCTGGGTCGCGCGTACGTAGACGCCCGCCTCACCGGCCACGGTCACACTCTCGTTTGCGGTGAGCGCGTCGTCGCCGGCGACGTCGTCCCGGCGGCCACCGCCGGTGCGCTCGAGCAGGTCGCCGCCACACTCCAGGTTCAACAGCCCCTTCTCGCTGGCCAGCCGCACAAGATCGCTCACGCGCTCGTCCTCCACCCGGAACTGGAGGCAGTTGTCCGCGCCCGGCGAGTGCAGGGTGAGGTAGGTCTGTTCCGGCACGCGGACGCCGGCCGACGTGAGCGTCAGGCCCTGACCGGCCGCGGACACCCACGCCCCGTCGCGCCCCGTGGTGCGAGCGGCCTGCTGGTAGTTCCTGGCGGTGGGCAGGACGCCGAGGATGACCGGGGCATCCGGGTCGTGGTCCAGGCACGACACCAGCACACGGTTGCCGTCGGCCAGCGGGGTGTACCAACCCGCTCCACTACTGCTGCCCCGGCCGTTGAACGCGGTCACGCGGGGCAGTTCGCCCGAGGGATGCTCATCCTGCGCCAGGCGAAGCCGGGCGCCGCCGCCCGGGAAGGCCTCGGGACCTCGGGTCGACCGGGATACGATCTCCGCGCTCATTGCCAATGGCCGCGCCACTTTGGGCGGCTCCGGCGGCCTGTAGATGCGTTCCTGGCCGTCGTCCCACTCCGGCACCGCCTCCAGGCTGACCCGATAGCCCCCGGGCACCTGTTCACCACTGCGATCAAGGTTCAGGCGGTGATGGGTATGAACAAGGAGGTACGGGACATCAGGCCCATCATCACCGGCGACTTTCAGCCGATCACCGGCCGCCAGGTCGGCCCTCGGGCCAGACGCTTTCAGGCGGCAGGTGGCCACATCGGCACGCTGGCGCCTCACGGTCGACAGGCGCTGCGCATCCTCACGCATCCGTGGCGCCACCAGCGCCGTGGGCGGCACCGCAAGCTGGCGCACGAGGGTGTGCCGGTCCAGCCCGTGCGCCCCCGGCGCCGCGGTCTGCGACGACAACACGGCGGTCTGCGGGTGTAACGGGAAATCCCGCGGGTCCTCCACGAACCGGATGCTCTCCTCGGCACCGTCGCCCCAGGCGTAACAGACGCCGGCCCGCGCCAGCACGCGCTGCAGCAGATCAAGATCGCTCTCCTCGGCCTGCAGCAGGTGCCCGCGCCGTTCGAGGGTGTCGCCATGCCACTCCATGGCCGGGTCGGGATAACCGGCCCGGTGCAGCAGATGGGCCACCAGCTCCCGGTGCTCCACGGCGGTAAACAGGCGCGTGGCCCGACCCCGGGCAAGCTGCGTGAGGCGGGGCTCGATGGTCAGCTCGAAATAGCGCCGCCCCGTCTGCGCGCAGTCACCGCCACGCAGCCAGGTAACCACACCTCCACGGCACCGCCGCCCCCAGTCGCCGTTGCCCCACTCCAGGTGGGCCGGCTGGCCGATGATATCGGTGCGGGCAGGCGTCTGCTCGCCCTTGCCCACCACCACGTAGGCCCACGCCCGAAAGGGGCTGGACACCCACTCGCGCACATCCAGCCGTTTGACCGGGAATGCGGTCTGACCTAGCCACACGCGCCCCCAGGGCCGCGACCACGGTGTATCTGCCATGACGGAACCTCCCTGTACCGTTGCGTTCAGTTCTCGGCGATGTCGCTGGCCGTCAGGGTGATGCGGTCGCCACTGAT
>SLLM01000185.1 GCA_007134055.1 Ectothiorhodospiraceae bacterium
CCTCGAGCAGCAGCTCGAACAGGAGCAGAGTCTGCAGCCCGTCCGTCGTGCACCCGGGCTTTCCGTGTGGGAGCCCTCCGGTGACCTGGGGGACATGGTTCAGCGAATGACGGATTTCAGTGGTCGCCGCTACAGGCTGGTGGAGGCAGAGACCGTCAGTCTCAATCTGAGTCGCTGGGACCGGGATAATGTACTGGTTCGACTTGCCGCCGACTTGAGCGACAAGCGATCCGGGTGGATGGGCGGCTGGGGCATCGGCATTGGCATCGGCCTGCTGGTACTCTGGAGTTTCCTGGGCAGCGCGTGGTGGAGCTGGTCGCTGCTGGCACTGCTGGGCATCACGGCCGGCGTGGTCGCGCTGCTGGACATTCGGCGGTCCCTGCGGCGCGAGCGGCGCAAATTCAGCCTTGCGCTCGACGGAATGCTGGACAGGGTGTCGTCGGCGGGGAAGTAGAACAGGCGATTACCACATCGGCATCACGAACCACGGAGAAAAAGGAAAATGAGTATTGGAATCGGCCCATTCGAAATGGTGCTGTTCATTGTCATCGCTGCCCTGGGGGCTGGACTGATCAGGGACTGGATGAAGGAACGTCGGCGCCAGCCCGATGACGCGGCCCGGGAGGCGTTGCTCGCGGAGCTGGAACAGCTGCGTCGCCGGGTGGAGGCGCTGGAGGCTATCGTTACCGACGGCCGTGAGGACCTGCGCCGCCGTTTTTCCGATCTGGAGCGCAGCCGCTTTTAAAATCCTTTAATAAACAGCGTGTTGGAATCTCCCGGCGAACCCGGGCTGCAAGGCCTTGTCCAACAAGGTGAGTACTCGGATTGGCCGGGAGCCCCTCCCGGCTGTTACCATATTCCGTCTTTTTCCGCGGGCCACCGGTCCGCGGTGTTGTTTCCGGCTGAAAAAAAGCCGCTTACTGCTGAACGCATGGGGGTGACCATGTCCAGGGTGACCAGTATCGAGGAAGGGCGCATGGCCCGTGAAACCGCCGAAAGCGATTTCGAGCCGCGTCGATTCAAGGTCTTTACCGACAAGAATCTCGACAAGATCGAGCATCTGTCGCAGCTCGATGAGGATACCGTCTTCGAAATGAAGGTGGTGTCCAGCGTGCTGCCCTTCCGGGTCAACGAGTACATGATCAATGACGTCATCGACTGGGGCAGGGTGCCGGCCGATCCCCTGTATCAGTTGACCTTTCCCCAGCGGGACATGCTGCCGCCGGAGATGTACGAGGAAATGGCGGCGCTGCATCGTGACGGTGCGGACAAGGTGGCCATCAAGGAGAAGGCCCGCGAGCTGCGCGAGCGTCTGAATCCGCACCCGGCCGGGCAGAAGGAAATGAACCTGCCCACCGATGACGACGGTGAAGTGATCGACGGTCTGCAGCACAAGTACAACGAGACCGTGCTGTTTTTTCCGTCCAATGGCCAGACCTGCCATTCCTACTGCACCTTCTGCTTCCGCTGGGCGCAGTTCGTGGGTGATCAGGAATTCAAGATCGCGGCCGATGACGCCGCCCGGATGCAGAGCTACCTGCTGTCGAACAAGCAGGTGAGCGACCTGCTGATGACCGGTGGCGATCCGATGATCATGAAGACCCGCAAGCTGCGGGAGTACCTGGAGCCGCTCACCACCGATGCCTACGCGCACATCCAGACCATTCGCATCGGCACCAAGGCCCTGAGTTTTTGGCCCTATCGCTTCGTCACCGACAAGGACGCCGATGACGTGCTCGCCCTGTTCCGGGAGCTGGTGGATGCCGGCAAGCATGTCGCCATCATGGCTCATTACAACCATTGGCAGGAAATGCAGACGGACGTGGCCAGGGAGGCCATTCGCCGCATTCGCGAAACCGGTGCCGAGATTCGCACCCAGGGGCCGCTGCTGCGCAACATCAACGATGATCCCGCTGTGTGGGCGCGCATGTGGAAGGAGCAGGTCAGCCTGGGCATGATTCCCTATTACATGTTCGTGGAGCGGGACACCGGCGCCAAGGCCTACTTCGAGGTGCCGCTGGTGCGGGCCTGGGAGATCTACCGCGAAGCCATGCAACAGGTATCCGGCCTTGGTCGCACCGCTCGCGGACCGTCCATGAGCGCCGGGCCCGGCAAGGTGGAAATTCAGGGCGTGACCGAAGTGAAGGGCGAAAAGGTGATCGTGCTGCGTTTCATCCAGGGTCGCAATCCGGACTGGGTCCAGCGCCCCTTCTTCGCCAAGTACGATCCGGAAGCCACCTGGCTGGATCAGCTGGAACCGGCCTTCGGTGAGAAGGAGTTCTTCTTCGAAGCCGAGTATCGCCAGATGTGCGAAGAGGCACGCACCTTCCTGGAAGGCAAGAAACTGGTCTGATACTCCAGCCGGCCCGACGGATGGAAAACCCGCAGTGCCTTAACGGCGCTGCGGGTTTTTTTAACTCAGAAACCCAGCCCGACCACGACGCCGCGAAACTCGACCCCGGCCTCCTGATAGCGCTGGTAGCGCAGGCCCACATCCATGCGTACGCCTTCATAGAGCCGTAAACCGACTTCCGCACTGAGCAGGGTGTCATTGTCCTCGAAAACCCGGGCGCCGGGGCTGAGCGGATCCTGATACTCACCGCTGATTTCCAGCCGACCAATGCCCCCCTGGGCGTAGAAGCCGACGGACTCGCCGCGAAACTCCAGTCGGCCAAGGCCGGTCGCTTCCCAGTAGCGCCGGGTTTCACGACTGTCCTGGAACTGGCCCGCCGTGACCTCGGCGCCGGGACGAAAGTACCAGTCACCCCCGAGCGGCGTTCCCGGAGTTGCCAGCCAGCGCAGGCGCAGGCCGGTGCCCCGGATGGTGCCGGCTGCGGTGGAGCTGACCTCTTGGTAGCCGTGAATCTGCACACTGGCATGGGCCGGTGCGAAGAGAAGCGGCAGCAGCAGAGCGACAGCCAGCATGGAGGTGGCCACCATCGAGTGTCTCATGCGCTTCACTGCCTCCCGTTCTGATCGACGAATCGGGCAAAACCTGAAACGAATTGCTGAGCACGATCCCGCATATCCGGATCACTGAACTGGCCCACCTCGTCGAAGGCCTCACCCGCCCTGGGCAGGTAAAGCTGCCCGCCGAACCAGGGCTGAAGACCGAGACCGCGGAAGACCGGCAGCCAGGCATACTGTGCCGCACGACTGCCATTGGGACCGGCGGATGCCCCGGTGAGCGCGACCGGAAGGCCGCGA
>SLLM01000138.1 GCA_007134055.1 Ectothiorhodospiraceae bacterium
ATTCGGCATGGAACAGGTGCGACTGCCCGGACTCGGGGTCCTGCCACTGGAGGCTGCTTGCGTGCAGGAACAACCGCTTCAACCCCTTGCTCCGCAGCTCGCGGTTCCAGGCTTCGTCACCGTAGCGGTCATCACCTGCGACCGGGTGCCCCGCATGCGCCGCATGCACGCGGATCTGGTGCGTGCGACCGGTACCGATCCAGACATCCGCCAGGGTGGCTGCCGGGTAGACTTCCGAGCGGCGAAACACACTGCGCGCTGCCTGCCCCGCTGAACTCACCTGCACGGTGCGCTCGCCCTGCCGCCGGGCATTGCGGTCCAGCCGCGCCTCCACCGGCAGTGGGTGCCGGGGCAGCCTGCCCTTCACCAGGGCCAGGTAGCGCTTGTCCAGTCCGCCTTCCCGGATGACCCCATGCAACCGGCGGAGTTCACTGCGGCGCTTGGCGACGAGCAGGCAACCGCTGGTCTCCCGGTCCAGGCGGTGAACCAGCTCCAGGAACTCCGCCTCCGGCCGCAGCGCCCTTAGCACTTCGATCAGCCCCCATGGCACACCGCTACCACCATGCACGGCCAGCCCGGACGGCTTGTTGAGTACCAGCAGGCGCTTGTCCTCGTGGAGAATCGCCCCCTCGAGTTCGCGCACCAGGCGTTGCGGCGGTGCGCCACTGGCCGCCGCATTGCCGGTGTCGCTCTGCCGAACGGGCGGAATCCTCACCCGGTCCCCGGCGGCCAGGCGCGCACCCGAGCGCACACGCCCCCCGTTGACGCGCACCTCACCCTTGCGCAGGAGACGATGGACCCGCGTCCGGGGCACACCTTTCAATTCGCGCGCGAGGAAGTTATCAATGCGTTGCCCCGCCGAGCCGGCATCGACTTCAACGTGGCGAACGCCGGGCCTGGGAGCATTGTCCGAGCGACTGTTCATTGCAGCGCATGATAGCAGCTCAGTGATGGCCCGGCACCGAGGGCGCTGCCAGCGGCCGCGGCCACGCCTCGAGGTTTGCTGCAGTTTCTTGACACTGCTATATTTGCCGCACTTTCGAGGCCTGCCGCAGGTACCATGAGCGGGCCTTCGAAAGGGAATGGCAAGATTTCCGGGGTCCCGCCGAGTCGGTGACCTGTTTTGAACTGGTTTCGTGTCGTGTCCCTGTTATCAGGGGCAGGCCCTTAGAGAACCGCTCCCATGGCTTCATTTCGACTGTTGACGCCGAACATGGTCCTGTTGCGCATTGTCGCGCTGCTCCTTCCGGAGCCGACCGGTTCGTGCGCGCACCCTCGCGGTGGCGCGCACCGTCGCATCGTGACCAGAAGCGTCCACCAGGCCATGGCCATGGTCGAGCGCTGGAGATTCGCGACGTATGAAAAGAATGCTCATCAATGCCACCCAGCCCGAAGAGCTGCGGGTGGCAATGGTCGATGGTCAGAAACTCTACGACCTGGATATTGAAACTCCCGCCCGGGAGCAGAAAAAATCCAACATCTACAAGGGCAAGATCACCCGGGTCGAGCCCAGTCTGGAAGCGGCGTTCGTCCAGTACGGATCGGAGCGGCACGGATTCCTGCCCTTCAAGGAGATTGCGCGCAGTTACTACCAGGGCAACGGCGGTGGTAACGGCGACGGCAAGCGCGTCAGCATCAAGGACGTTATCAAGGAAGGCCAGGAAGTCGTTGTTCAGGTTGACAAAGAGGAGCGCGGCACCAAAGGTGCGGCGCTGACGACTTATGTCAGCCTCGCCGGCCGCTATCTGGTTCTGATGCCGAACAACCCCCGCGCCGGTGGTGTCTCCCGGCGCATCGAGGGGGATGACCGCGACGAGATCCGCGACGCCCTGCGCCAACTGGAGACGCCGGAAGGCATGGGGCTGATCGTGCGCACCGCCGGCGTCGGCCGCAACATCGAGGAACTGCAGTGGGACCTGAACTACCTGCTGCAGCTCTGGGAGATGATCAAGACCGCCGCCGACGAACGCCCCTCGCCGTTCCTGATCTACCAGGAAAGCAATGTCATTATCCGGGCACTGCGCGACTATCTGCGCCAGGACACCGGCGAGATCCTCATCGATGATCCGGACGTCTACGCCACGGCGCGGGACTTCGTGCAGCAGGTCATGCCGCAGTTCAGCGCCCGGCTGAAGCTCTACGACGACAGCGTGCCGCTGTTCACCCGCTACCAGATCGAGAGCCAGATCGAGTCCGCCTTCGAGCGCCAGGTGCAGTTGCCGTCCGGCGGCTCCATCGTGATCGATCACACCGAAGCGCTGATCTCCATCGACATCAACTCGGCGCGCGCCACCAAGGGCAGCGACATCGAGGAGACGGCGCTCAACACCAACCTGGAGGCCGCCGACGAGATCGCGCGGCAGCTGCGGATTCGCGACCTCGGTGGCTTGATCGTCATCGATTTCATCGACATGGGGCCGAATCGCAACCAGCGCGATGTGGAGCAGCGGTTGCGGGAAGCGGTGAAGATGGACCGCGCGCGGGTCCAGGTCGGCCGGATCTCCCGCTTCGGGCTGCTGGAGATGTCGCGCCAGCGCCTGCGCACCTCCCTCGGCGAGACCAGCCAGGAAGTCTGCAAGCGCTGCAACGGCCAGGGCACGGTTCGGAGCGTCGAGTCCCTGTCTCTGTCCATTCTGCGCCTTGTGGAAGAAGAGGCGATGAAGGACAAGACCGCGAAGGTCCTGGCCCAATTGCCGGTGGACGTCGCCACCTTCCTCCTCAACGAAAAGCGCGAGAACATCGGGCTGATCGAGAGCCGCCACGGCGTTCAGGTCATTCTGGTGCCGAACCGGGACCTGGAAACGCCGCACTACTCCGTGGACCGCATTCGCGGCGACGACAGCTCGGCCGACGACTCCAGCTACCGGCTGGTGGCCCAGGAAAAGGAAACCACGCAGGCGTTCGGCACCCAGGACCGTCGCCGCAGCGAGGAGCCTGCGGTGCGCGCCATTGCACCGTCGGCCCCACCGGAAGCCGATACGCCCGCCCCTCAGGAGACGGCGCCTGCCTCCGCATCAAGCGCCGCCGAGCAGCAGGCTAACGAGGAGCGGCGCTCCGGCCTCACCGGCGTGTTCAAGTGGCTGAGCTCCGTGCTCGTCGGCGACTCTGACTCTGCCTCCCGCGACAGTTCCCCGGCGACGGACAGCGCGGAAACCGCTGACGCCGGTTCCGGCAGCGACCGCGGCAGCGAGACTCGTCGGAGGGA
>SLLM01000399.1 GCA_007134055.1 Ectothiorhodospiraceae bacterium
ACCTCCTGAGCGAGTTCACCGCCTTGCACGGTGCGCTGGGCGAGGTCTTCGACGGACTGATGCTGGAGCTTCCGGAACCGACCACCGTGAAGACCTTCTCCGCGTTGAAGCGGTACGAGGATGCCCTGGATGCACTTGTTTGCGCGTGGGTGGGGGTCGAATACCTTGCTGGGCGCGCTGTGCCCTTGGGCGATGACGATGCGGCGATCTGGTGTCCAAAGGATGTCGTGCGGACAAGCAAGCAGGGGTAGGGGGGCGGCTGAGACCCTGAACGGCCAGTCAGCGCGAGCGGATGAGTGCCTGCAGTCGGCCCTTTCCGGCCAGTCGCCGGCAACAGATGAGTACCCCCTTGAGAGTGTGAAGCCGACGCTGCCCACCCGTCGTCGTGATCGGCAGCAAGCGCTGCCGGTCTGTGGCGGAAACGGGAGTATTGTCTATCGTACGTCCATCTCCGGCCCGACCTGAGCACGGCTCAGGATTGTCCCACTCCGCCCTCGTGCTCGCGGCGGCGCCAACCCTACCCCTACAGCCTATGACGCTGGTTGGAGATGCTGCCCACCTCGGGCAGCCGAATTCCAATCGGTGTTCACTTGCGCGAGAATGCGAATTCAATCCATTTGATGCATGACCCCACCAGTGTCGAGAATTCCTGCGCTACTGAGCGCTTCCCCGACAAATGCCTGCTCAACAGCTCACGCTTTGCTCGAAGGCCTGCCCTTGATGGGCATCCAGCATTTCGGGCGACCCTTGCGGGACCGCCTCGTCGGCTGTCACGACCTGCTGCTGCGCTGGGGAGCACGGCACTCTACTTGTCTGGCCGGCCTGTTTCACAGTATTTACGGCACGGCAACGTTCCCGCAGGCCGCGCTGAATACGGAGGCCCGGCCCCTGGTGCGTGATCGGATCGGGGAACAGGCCGAGCGGCTGGCCTTCATCTTCTGCTTTGCCGACCGGCGCAGACTTATGCTGGAGAATGCGCGGTCGCCTATGGTTTGGGTGGACCACCGCGACGGTTCGACGCACTCCCTTTCAGAGGCTGAATTGGGCGAACTTACGCTGATCGAGGCCGCCAATCTGGTCGAGCAATTTCCTTTCATCAACCATGGGCCAGAAACCGTGATCGACGACATGGAGCAACGCCTGACGGCGCAGGCGCACCGGCTCTCGAAGGAGACCCTTAGCGATCTCCACACTGCGCTGGCGGCACGGCGCTTCGGAACCCGGACCCTGTGAGCAGGCACGTGCTGGACGAATGCGGACGCTGGATCGTGGCCGCCAATGTACGTGGTCCCATCGATGGAGGCCGAACCTGGGTGGAGCCAGGCCGGGGCCACGCCGGGGATCTGGTCGTCGGCATCGTGGAACCGCCGCCCGGCGCAAGTCTGCGACTGCTCGACTGGCGGCGCAAGCCGCACCTGCTCGAGACCCCGTGTCCCGTCGTAGCCGTGTTGGGCCCACGGGATTCCTCCACTCACGTTTGTGCATTCCTGCCTCCGGAGGGGCTTGCGGTCGAAGTCGGCACACAGATCTACTGGGTCGCGGGTGAAAGCGGAATCGTCGGATGTCTGGAACGAGCCCCGTCGGCGACATCCGTCCACCGGCCGGAGCACGCCCTTCCCTTCCGCTGCAGCGGGCTACTCGCGGATGCGGCGGGCATTCTCAGCATTGGCCGCTTCACGGTCAGACCTTCGATCGGGCGCCTGGGAATACCGATCGTTATGGTTGCTGCCACATCAAGCGAGGCAGGCAAGACGGTATTCGCCGGAAAGCTGATCAACCGTCTCGCGCGCTACGGACTGCGGGTCGGAGCCATTAAGGTCACCGGCACCGGTGGGGTTCGAGATTCCATGCACCACGCCGCGAGCGGCGCGGCAATCACACTGGATCAGGTCGATGCGGGACTGATCACCACTCATGGCGACCCGTCGCCCGTGCGGGAGAAGATCCCGCTGCTTTTTCGCCAAGCCGAGGCAAGCGGAGCGGATCTGATTGTGGCGGAACTGGGAGGCGACCTCGTCAGCGCCAACAACCCGGTGATCTTCGGTCTACCGGAATTGATGGAGCGTACGATCCGGCTGCTGGTCATCACGAACGATGCCCTGGCTGCCGCCGGGGTGGTAGCGGTCAACGAGTCACGGCTGCACTTTCCGGCAGCGCGCCTCCGCTTCCTTTCATCTCCGTTCCGCAATCACGCCGGGATGGCCCGGCGCATGGACCAGGTGGGCATCAACCGTGTCTTCGACCCATGCTCCGGCGAAGATCTCGATCGTTTGGCGGTCGACGTTTGCGACGGGCTGTCCGACAAGACGGATACCCGCCTAAGCCGGAACCGGCTACGATGCGCCCGATGAATCCTTCACTCGATGCGCCGGCGGCGCCGCTGGAATTTCCGGGACTGGACGGATATCGCAAGGCCGGGGGCGGCGTGCTTCGCGGGCTTCTTTCCAAGACACTCGTGCGGTTGCTATGCGACGAGAGCCTTCGTCTGTGGTCGATGTTCGCGCCGGATGGCGCGACCAATCTCCGTGTGGGTCTGCGCGCAGAACCGTCGGGGCAGATCCTCTTGAACGGGTTGGACCCGGTTTCGGATGTCTCGGCCGTGTTTGGGCAGCTCAACACGGCCCCTCTATTGCTCGATCTGGCGGAGCAGGGACTTGGAGGTCCTGTGATCACCATGAAGGACAAACTCATCTACAAGTGGCCAAACACGCCGGGGTTCGGCCTGCACCGGGACGGAGATTACAACACGCCCAGAACGGGCGTGCCGGGAGCCGAGGCGATGAACGTGTGCATCGCCCTGGACGCGGTGACCTTGGCCAAAGGCCCCATTGAATTCTTTCCCGCGCTTCGGCTTCGCAGCACCTCCGCTTCGGTAGCAGAACCGCGTGACATCGACGAATCGGCGGTGTACGGATTGGCCCCTTTCCGGCCCGAACTGCAGCCGGGCGACGCGGTGCTGCCGCCTCCCGCATCATGGCTTGGTGAGGTGCGACTAATGTGGCGATCCGTGGGAAAGCCATGACCGGGAATACCGTCCGGTCTCCTGCCAGGTCCGGCCACTCGCCGCTCCCGCCCGAGTGACAGAAAACGGTCGGGTAGAGACACCCGATGACCGGTGGTGGCAGTGGTCGGCCCACAATCCGCCACCCGCCTGCCGACCACTCTGGGCAGCAACCTGGTTGCAAGCAGCCACCGGTTCT
>SLLM01000101.1 GCA_007134055.1 Ectothiorhodospiraceae bacterium
AAGCGTGGTGTCGCGAACCGCATCATGGCCAGCCCGTACTCGATGGGCCAGCTTGGGGCTGTCGGGATCAGGGAAAACGCGAACGGATTCCAGTGGTGGCGCATCCGCTGCGCCGTGGCAGCGTCATCAAACAGTTCCCCGGTAATCAGGGCGCGCAAGAAGCGGAGTGTCTCGTCGCCCGTGCTGAAGAGATCGCGGAAGGAGCGTAAGGCCAGCGGCCGCTCCAGCGGCTCGTCACCGGCCCACGGCACCGCAGCCGGCGGCATGGAGGCCTCCGGAGGCGTTCCCGGGAGCCATGTCCGGGTCAGACCCAGCGGCTCATAGATGAGCGTACCGAAAGCTTCATGGAGCGGTTGGCGGGTCACCACCTCGATGACGGCAATAAGGAGCTGGAAGTTCGTGTCCGAGTACAGAATCCTGTGTCGGCGCCCGTCGAACGGCCGTGGATCAAAGTGCGCTCCCCTTGTCTCCCGGGCCATGGCGATCACATCGGCTGTATCCCAGCTCAGATCCCCCTGCTCGACGATCCGATCCAGTAGCGCCTTTTCCCCTCTGGGCGCCTCCGAGAGGTACTCGGGAAGCCCGGAGGCATGCCCGAGGAGGTGGCGCAGTGTGAGATCGGCTGTCCTGTCCACTCCCCGGCGCCGATGGAGACCGGACACCAGTTGGTCGGACAGATGGTCCGTGAGCGGATCATTGATGGAGAGCCGGCCTTGTTCTTCGAGGCGCAGGATTGAAGCCCCGATGTAAAGCTTGGTGACACTGGCCAGGCAGTAGGGCGTCTCCGGCGTCATCGGTGTACCACTTGGGTCCGCGGCACCGGCGGCACCGATCCAGCGGTACGAGCGATCCCCTGGCTCGACACCCAGGATGGCATGCCGGATCCCCCGCAGACCGGCCAGGTCCTGGACCGCACGTTCCAGCAGGTTGCCAACGGCTGGCGGAACCCTCCCGTGATGAATTGAATCGACCATCGTCTTGCTCTTCCCGACTGTGATTCGTCTTTACGGCGATTTGCCCCCTGGGATGGCTCGGCTCGCCTGGATCGAATATCACGTGTCGACGCGGGGCAGCCAGCGCCCGAACAGGTGCAGCGCTCGCACGCCACCATCACCGCCACGATCAAAGTACCCGGTGACGCCCCGGGCCGGGCCGCTTGCGAACACGTACCGATCCGGAGACCCACTCACAAGCCCGGCGCGCAGGTTCATCGGCTGCGATGCAGGCACTTCACCGTCCTCCGACATGAGTGCCGGCAGTTCCGGATCATTCCGGAGGGTGAATTCCAGGTCTCCGGCCTTACCGACCGCCACCTGGCACCGCATGCCGCGAGCGCCATACGTCCCCGCATAGCCAGCAAGCGCGCCCGGCGTTGCCGACTCAGGCTCAGGATCCTTCTCAATGACCCCTGTGCACGTCTCGAGCACGCGCCGTCGGGCCGTGCGGTTGAACGCCAGACCGCCGGGACTTGCATTGGTGAGTAGCGCCAGCGCCCAGTCGTGTCCAGGGACGAACGATAGACTGGCCTCCTGGCCATGGGTGCTGCCGTCATGACCCACGAGCCAAGCGCCGCCCACGTCGGTCAGAAACCAGCCGATACCCAGTGCATCGCCGATCGCGCAGCCGGGCATGTTCACCGTGGGCTCGTGCATCGCACTCAGCCTCGACGTGCTCAGTACCTGCGGCCCGTGAGCTTCGCAATCCTCACCGGCATGGAATCTGGCCCAGGCGAGCAGATCCTTTATGCTGGTGACAAGGCCACCCGCGGGGTTGCCACTGCGTGGTACCGCCGACCAGGGCCGAGCGACCTGCAGGGTATCGTCCGCCGACGGTCTGTGCCCGACGACAAACCGACGCGTCATGATGTCGTTGGGAAAGAAGAACGACTCGCGCAAGTCCAGAGGCTGTAGTATCAGCCTGTCAATGGCGCGCTCGTACGTGTCACCGGTGACGTTCTCGATCACCCGGCCCGCAAGGCAGTATGCCGCGTTATTATACGAAAACAGCGCGCCCGGCGGTGTGAGTTGCCCGACCTCGTTCAGGCGAGCCACGAAACGCGCCAGCGCATCATCGCCTTCGCCGGTATCCGGAAAGAAATCGCCTTCCCAGCCGGCGGTATGGTTCATGAGCTGCCGCAGCGTGACCTGGGCGGCCGCCGTCGCATCTGCCAGATGCAGCTCCGGCACATAGCGGTGCACCGGCGCGTCCAGTTCCACGCCTCTTTCAGTCTCAAGCAGGACCAACGCGGTGGCCGTAAAGGTCTTGCTGATTGAGCCCGCCTGAAACAGCGTGTGCACATCGACCGGCAACGGGTTCTCGATGCTGGTCACTCCGTGATAGGCGTACGTCGTCTCGCCCCGGTGCCAAAGGGCGGCAGCGACGCCGGGAACGCCCCAGTCGTTGGCGAGCTCGGCGATTACGTCCAGCAGTGCCTGATCGTTCATGGGTGAAGCCCGATGTCGGCCGGAACCAAGGTCGATCCCGGCCCTGAGTATCGCTGATCCATTGAGGAAGTAATGTCAAAAACGGTACCCGATGCCAACCGAGGCGTGGTGTAGCCATGCGAATGTATAGACGCTGCTATTATCGGCGCCGCCTTCCAATGTGCGATAGCCGCCGAACACCTGCCAGCCTGACGGCAGCGCGTGACGCACCTGAACGGCAAGATCGAGGGCGCGCCCCTGTGGGGCGGCCGCTCCCTCCAGGTCGAGCACCAGCGACGTGCGATCGGTCAAGTGATACCCGCCATACAGGTGCAGCAACGGCACGAACCCGAAGTCTTCATTCCTGGCGCGCACGTTGTCCTGGCGCAATTCAATGTGGGCATCCCTGACCAGGAGCGCGGCTCCCACCCCGAGATCCCAGTGCGAATCGCGATGGAACATCCAGCGATAGGTCAGCCGATAGGTGTTGAACTTGTAGCTGGCACGGGTCGGCGTGTCCGCGTCGAACGTCTCGCCGTCGAACTCCACCTCTCTGTCCAGGGTTCCTGTACCCGTCTCCCTTACGGGCGCCAGGTTGAGGCGAACACTGTGCCGCTCGTTGAACACATAGCCCATGTAAAGGCGAAAATAAGGATCACCTCCGCTCCCGGTCAGATCGCGCAGGTCAACGGTGGTGCCCGTGTCGGAGGGAATGCGAGCGCGGTTGCGGCTGAACCAGAGGCCACCGGTCTCCAGCTCAACCGTCCA
>SLLM01000375.1 GCA_007134055.1 Ectothiorhodospiraceae bacterium
ACCCGCACCTGCCGGCGCGCTCCTTCGAGGATTTCCGCAGCGCCGCCGGTGCGGCCCGCTGGGCGGGCCGGCACGCGTGAAGTGTGGTCGCGGTCGCGCGGCGGCCCCTGCCGTCAGCCGCTTGTCGTCAGCGCCTGTTTCTTGAGCTCGGCGTTGCGCCGGAACTGCCCGTACAGGCCGTAGAGCAGCGAGGCGAAGGCGAGAATCAGCAGGGTTGCGGTGATCGGCCGCGATACCACGGCGACGATGTCGAAATCGTTCATCAGCATGGCACGGCGCAGGCTGATCTCCGCTATGGGGCCGAGTACCAGGCCGATGATCAGCGGTGCAATGGGATAGTCCAGCCGCCGCAGGATGAAACCCAGGGCGCCAAAGACCAGCATCACCACAAGATCCATTATGTTGTTGCGCAGGGCGTAGACGCCGGTCATGCAGAGCACGATGATACTCGGCCCCACCAGGGCGTAGGGCGCGTCGAGGATCTTGGCAAAGTACCGTGCCGCCTTCAGACCAAAGAAGATCATCAGCAGATTGGCGGCCAGCATGCCGATGAACACCGAGTAGACCAGTTCCTTGTTCTCCACCAGCAGCATCGGTCCCGGGACAATGCCGTGGATGGTCAGGCCACCGATCATGATCGCCGTCGTGGCGCTGCCGGGAATGCCCAGCGCCAGCAAAGGCACCATGGAACCCCCAACGGCGCCGTTGTTGGCCGCTTCCGGTGCCGCGATGCCCTCATAGGCACCCTTGCCGAATCGCTCCGGGGTCTTTGACCAGCGTACCGCCTCGCTGTAGCTGATGAACGCGGCGGTGGTGGCGCCCACGCCGGGCAGTGTACCGATGGCCGTGCCGATACCGGCGGAGCGCAGTAGTGTCCACTTCAGGGCCAGGAACTCCTTGAGCTTCGGCAGGGTGGTGGAGACCGCGGTGATCTTCTCGCCGAGGGGGCGGGTTTCGCTGAGCCGGGTCAGCACCTCCGCCAGGGCGAACATGCCGATGATCGCGGGAATGAAGCTCACCCCCGTGAGCAGCATGCTGACATCGAAGGTGAAGCGCCCGGTGCCGGTCAGCGGATCCATGCCGATGGTGGCGATGGCGAGGCCCAGTGCCCCGGACATGAGCGCCTTGAACACCGAAGTGGTGCCGATCGAAGCGATGGCGGTAATCCCCAGAACCGCCAGGGCGAAGTACTCCGGTGGGCCGAAGGTGAGTGCCACGCGGGCCAGTGGCGGCGCCAGCATTGCCAGCACGATGGTTCCGAAGATGCCGCCCAGCGCCGACGACGCAAGTGCCATACCAAGGGCCTTGCCGGCATGTCCCTGCTTGGCGAGGGGATAGCCGTCAAGGCTGGTGCAGGCCGCCTCCGGGCTGCCGGGCGTGTTGAACAGGATCGCCGCAATGGAACCGCCGAAGGTCGCCCCCACGTATACCGCGCCCAGCAGCAACAGCCCCTCGATGGGTCCGAAGACAAACGTAAAGGGAATCAGCAGCGCCACCGCCACCACGCCGGTGAGCCCCGGCATGGAGCCGAACGCGATCCCCCAGATCATTCCGAAGACGATGAGGAGGAACGACAGTGGGTTGCTCACCATGTAGCTCAGGGCGGAAACAAACCCGTCAATCATGATCCGCTGTCTCCCCGTGGTTTCGGTGCAACCGCTCGCTGGTCAGGCCGCGGCCGCTCAATAGAAGAAAAGATTGAACTGGTAGAACACCCCCACGCCCCGCGGCAGCGGCAGCGAGAGCACCAGGACGAACAACAGCGCAACCACTGCCGTGAAGACGAACGGAAAGATCAGCTTCAGCCACCAGCGCTGGTAGGGCGTGATATGCACCGCTATGGACAGGAACGCTGCCGTCGCGATCAGGAACCCGGTGTAGCGCAGGGCCAGGAAGTACCCCACGGTGAGTACCGCCCCGAGCAGGAACTTGCTCCAGTTGAACCCGGAGGCTTCCTCGCCCAGGACCACCACCGGCTTCTCGTCCATCTGCTGCTGCCGGCGATAGAGCAGCAGGCGCTGTATGTTCTGGTAGAGAATGCCCAGTGCCAGCAGGCCGATCAGCACCAGCAACGCTTTCGGCCAGAAGTCACTGTCCACCTGCTGGTAGCGGGGAAAGCGCGGCAGCGCGTCGGCAACGAACCAGAAATAGATCGAGCCGATCAGCAGCACCACCGCGAAGGCGATGTCGGCGATGTACTTGCTCATGTGATCCCCTCCTTAGCGTGCCCGGTGCTGTTCATCCGCATGCGGTGGCGGACGTCCGTGGCTGCGGGATGGTAGCGGGCATGGGCGATTGCCGCTCTACCAGGCAGGTCGCAACGGCGTGCCGTGGCGCTCGTTCCCGCCTGTCGCATGCGCCGGTGAGGCGGCGGGGACAGTGTGTCCTGGCATGACTCCTCCGTTGTCTGGTTCGGCCGCCCGCTGCGTTCTGGCTGTCAGGGTACGGCTGTTATCGTTGCCGGGCGATGTGCGCCTGCTTCAGCTTCCCCGTCCCGGTGTTGCGGTATCCATCAGGTACGTGAGCGCGTCATCCAGGCCCTTCCTCTCGTGCGGGATGCCGGCCAGTCCCAGACCCATCTGCACTCCGGACAGGGTTCCCGCGAGCGTGAGATCGTTGAACGCGCCCAGGTGGCCGATGCGGAATACACGGCCGGCCAGCTTGCTCAGCCCGGCTCCCAGGGACATGTCGAAACGATCCAGCACCAGTGCACGGAACGCGTCCGCATCGTGGCCGTCGGGCACCACGACGGCGGTGAGCACACTGGAGTACTCGTCGGGATTCTGGCAGAGGATCTCCAGACCCCAGCCGCGCACGGCACGTCGGGTGGCCTCGGCGTGCCGGTCGTGACGCTTGTAGACGTTCTCCAGGCCTTCGTCCAGGAGCATCCGCAGCGCGGTGCGCAGCCCGTAGAGCAGGTTAGTTGCCGGGGTATAGGGGGTGAATCCGCCGGCGTTGGCGTTCAGCATCTCCTGCCAGTCCCAGTAGGAGCGCGGCATTCCGCCTTCCCGGGCGGCGGCGAGCGCCTTCTCCGAGACGGCATTGAAGCCGAGGCCCGGAGGAAGCATCAGCCCCTTCTGGGAACAGCTGACGGTGACATCCACCCCCCAGTTGTCGTGCTCGTAGCGCAGGGAGCCCAGGGACGAGATGGTGTCCACCATGAACAGGGCGGGATGCGAGGCATTGTCAATCGCCTTGCGGATCTCCGGGATGCGGCTGGCGACCCCGGTGGAGGTTTCGTTGTGCACCACCATGACGGCCTTGATGCGGTGTTCCGTGTCCTTGCGCAGCCGCTCCCCGATGGCATCGGGGTCGGCGCCGCGGCGCCAGTCCCCGGGGATGAAATCCACGTCCAGTCCGAGCTTCTCCGCCATGGATTTCCACAGCGTGGCGAAGTGGCCGGTCTCGGACATCAGGACCCGGTCGCCCGGCTGCAGCGTGTTGGCCAGGGCCGCCTCCCAGGCGCCGGTGCCCGACGAGGGATAGATGATCACCTTCTGCGCCCCGAACACCGGCTTCAGATCCTCCAGGATCTCCAGCAGCATGGCGGAGAAATCCGGACCGCGATGATCCATGGTGGGCATGTCCATCGCCCGGAGCACCTCATCCGGTACGTTGGTGGGGCCGGGAATCTGCAGGAAGTGGCGTCCGCTCGGGTAAGCCATGGCCGGGGGTCCTCCAGCGCTGGTTTTGGTGATCACGCACGTACCGGGGCAGTCCGCCGTCGAGGGTGTCCGCCCGGCCGGCAGGCCGTTCGCCCGACCGGCACCGTCAGTGCGGATGACCGCCCTCGCCAGTGGCGCCATGGAGGCGCAACCAGAGCGATCAGATCCGTCAGGTTGCATTATGCATTCACAATTGTGGCGCAGCAAGCGACATCCAGAAGCTTCTAACTGTCTGATAATTACGAGTATGGTGTGTTTCCCCGTAATCCGGGAGCTGCCGGCGAATTGTTCTCGTGAATAGATTGCGTTCATAATGCAATCTGAGGAATCAGCGTTGGAGATACGCCATGACTCAGGCGACCGGCACCGTGCGGCAGACCAGTGGACGCCGGGTTGGCCCGGGCGACAGCGAGCTTGCCCGCAAGCTGCGGAGCAGCGTCAGGGGCGACGTGCTTTTTGACGCTTTCTCCAGGGGACGCTACGCCACCGATGCCTCCATCTACCAGATCGAACCTCTGGGAGTCGTCGTCCCCAGGGACGAAGAGGACGTGGCCACCGCCCTGGCCGTTGCCCGGGATGCCGGTGTGCCGGTCCTCCCCCGTGGCGGTGGCACCTCCCAGTGTGGCCAGACAGTCAACGAGGCACTGGTCCTGGATTGCAGCAAGTACATGCGCGAGATGGTCTCGCTGGACCCGGAACGGCAGGTTGCCGTGGTGCAGCCCGGTATTGTCCTGGATCAACTCAATGCGCTTCTCGCCCCCCAGGGGCTGTGCTACCCGGTGGATGTCTCCACCTCCGCCCAGGCCACCATCGGCGGCATGACCGGCAACAACAGCTGCGGCAGCCGCAGCCTGCGCTACGGGATGATGGTCAACAACGTGCGGGCGATCGATGCCGTGCTGCCGGATGGCGAGGCGCTGCACCTGGGGGAGCTGCCGCCGCTGGATCAGCTCAACGGCGGCAGCGAACGCTACCGTCGGATCGTGCAGGACATGCATGCGCTCTACGCCCGGGAAGCCGAGGAGCTGAAGGCGCGTTTCCCGGCGGTGCACAGGCGCGTGGGGGGGTACAACCTCGATCACCTCAAGCCGGAAGGTGGCAATCTGGCCAAGTTGCTGGTGGGCTCAGAGGGGACCCTGGCCTTCTTCCAGCGCATCGAGCTCGACCTCTGGCGTGTGCCGTCCCACAAGACGCTGGGTATCTGTCACTTCCCCACGTTTCGCAAGGCGATGGAGGCGGCCAAGCCCATTGTCGATGAATTGAGTCCGTCGGCGGTGGAACTCGTGGATCACACGCTGATCCGGCTCGGGCGCGAGATTGACATGTTCCGGCCGATCATGGCGCGCTATATCCAGGGGAAGCCGGAAGCGGTCCTGTTCGTCGAATTCGCCGGCGAGGACCGCAACCAGGAACTCGCAAACCTGCGCCGCCTGGTAGAGCTGATGTCGGACCTGGGCCATCCGGGTGGCGTAGTCGAGGTGACGGAGCCGGCCGAGCAGAAGGCGGTCTGGGGGGTGCGCAAGGCAGGTCTCAACATCATGATGTCCATGAAGGGGGACGGCAAGCCGGTCTCCTTCATCGAGGACTGCGCCGTCGCCCTGGAGCATCTCCCCGACTATACCGAACGGCTTACCAGCATCTTCCACAAGTATGGAACCGACGGCACCTGGTATGCCCACGCGTCCGAGGGCTGCCTGCACGTGCGGCCGATCATCAACCTCAAGGAGGAGGAGGGTGCGCGAAAGATGCGTGCCATCGCCGAGGAAGCGTTCGAGATGGTGCGCGAGTACAAGGGTTCGCACTCCGGGGAGCATGGCGACGGGATCGTGCGCTCCGAGTTCCACCGGATCATGTTCGGCGAGCGGCTGGTGGAGGCGTTCGGCGAGGTAAAGCGCACGTTCGATCCCGGCGGGATGATGAACCCGGGGCGGATCGTCGACCCCCCGCAGATGGACGACCGCTCCCTGATGCGCTTCAATCCGGACTACCGCACCATCCCCATCCAGGCGGCGCTGGACTGGTCCGACCATGCGGGATTCGCCGGCGCCGTCGAGATGTGCAACAACAACGGCACCTGCCGCAAGGTCGATGCGGACGTGATGTGTCCGTCCTACAGGGCAACCCGGGACGAACAGCACCTCACCCGCGGCCGGGCCAACAGCCTCCGCCTGGCGATCAGCGGGCAGCTCGGCGAACAAGCGCTCACCTCCGATGACATGTACGCCACCATGAACACCTGCCTGAGCTGCAAGGGCTGCCGGCGCGAGTGTCCCACCGGCGTCGACATGGCCAAGATGAAGGTGGAATTCCTGCACCACTATCACGCGCGTCATGGTCGCCGGTTGCGGGATCGGCTGGTGGCCTACCTCCCCCGGTACGCCCCCTGGGCGGCACGGTTTCGCTGGTTTGCCAATGCCCGGGATGCGCTCCCGGGTCTCGCCTGGCTGGGCGAGCGCGTCACCGGGTTCACCGCCCGCCGGCATCTGCCCCGCTGGGTGGCGGACCCGTTCAACGAAGCCGGTACCCTGAGCCGTGGCGACACGGGGCGGGTGGTGCTGTTCGCCGATACCTTCAATCGCTGGTTCGAGCCCGGCCACCTGCGGGACTGCGTGGATGTGCTGGCCGCCGCCGGCTACGAAGTCATCGTGCCCCGGTCCACCGACGGGAGGCGGGCCCTGTGCTGTGGCCGGACATTCCTGTCGGTGGGCCAGGTCGATCAGGCCCGGGAAGAGGCGCGCCGCACGCTGGAGGCCCTGTTGCCGTACGCCCGCGACGGCGTACCGGTGATCGGTCTGGAGCCCTCCTGCCTGCTGACGCTGCGCGATGAGTTCCGCACGATGCTCCCCGGCGAGGAGGCGGAGCAGCTCGCCTCCGGCTCTTTTCTGCTGGAAGAGTTCCTGGCCCGGGAAGCGGAGGCCGGCCGCCTCGACCTTCCACTTGAATCCCGCAAGGGGCAACGGGCCCGTGTCCATGTGCACTGTCACCAGAAGGCCTTCGACGCCGGCGGCGCCGTGGAAAGGGTGCTGCGACTCATTCCGGACCTGGAGGTGGAAACCATCAAGGGCACGTGCTGCGGCATGGCCGGCGCCTTCGGCTACAACGCCGAGACCTACGAGCTGTCGATGAAGGTCGGCGAGCTGGACGTACTGCCGGCGGTGCGTGATACGGATGCGGACACCTGGCTGGTTGCCGACGGTACCAGTTGCCGGCACCAGATGGCTCACGGGGCCGGTCGGGACGATGCCAGGCACGTGGCTTCGGTGCTCGCCGCCGCGTTGCCCGGGGACGTGCGTGACTCCGTTCGCGCCCGCCGCACCGGCTGACAAGGTGACTCGCTCCGCGGCGCGTTTTCTGAGAAGGTAAGGGCCCTCGCGGTCTGACCTTTTCATGGCCCGCGAGGCGCAACATGCGGGACCTGTGCCCGCCTGGTGGGATATCAGGAGTACTGACCGGCATGAGAATCGCGAAGACCTCTCTGCACCTGGAGGCTGCGGAGCGTATCCGTGAACTGATCGTCGAAGGGGATCTGCCGCCCGGTAGCAGAATCCCGGAACGGGAACTGTGCGAGCAGTTCGGCATCTCCCGTACCCCCCTGCGGGAAGCCCTCAAGGTGCTTGCGTCCGAGGGCCTGATCAGCCTGACCCAGAACCGCGGCGCACGGGTCGTCAAGCTCAGCCGCCAGGATATCGAGGATACCTTCCAGGTGATGGAGGCACTGGAGGCGCTGGCCGGTGAGCTGGCCTGCAGCAGGATCACCGACGAGGAACTCGCGGACGTGCGTGCCCTGCACTACCAGATGCTGGCTCACTTCGAACGGAACGAGATGGCGGACTATATCCGCATCAACCAGGCGATCCACGAAGCGATCATCACTGCTGCCCGCAATCCGGTTCTCTCCCAGATGTACGAGGGTCTCTCCGGCCGGGTCCAGCGTTCCCGCTATCGGGCAACCATGAGCCGCAACCGCTGGAGGGAATCCCTGCAGGAGCACGAGGAGATCCTCGATGCGCTGACCGCGCGTGACAGCAAGCGCCTGGCCCACGTGCTGAGCGAACACATCGAGCACAAGCTGGAAGTCCTCTCCACCTCGAGCATGGTTTCCCCCGGGGAGGAAGCGGACATGGACGAAGACTACCGCCCGGGAGCGGCCGGCGGTTAGGGAAGCGCCACGAACAGGAACACGATAGAAAGGAGTCCAGGGATGTCGATGACAGGAAAGGTGGCAGTGGTGACAGGAGCGGGATCGGGCTTCGGCGAAGCGATCGCCCGGCGGCTGGCACGGGACGGGTGCCGCGTGGTGGTCGCCGATATCGCGGGAGACGCCGGCGCCCGTGTGGCGGAGTCCATCGCGGCCGATGGGGGCACGGCCATTGCGATCACCACCGACGTGACCCGGGATGCGGACATGCAACACCTGGTCGAGGAGACCGTGTCCCGGTTTGACGGCCTCGACATCTTCGTCAACAACGCCGGAACCACCCACCGCAACGGCCCGATGCTCGACGTGGACGAGGCCACCTTCGACCGGGTCTACGCGGTGAACGTCAAGAGCATCTACCTCTCGGCCCGCCATGCGGTGCCGGTGTTCCGCTCCAGGGGAGGGGGCTGCTTCCTGACCATCGCCTCCACCGCCGGCGTGCGGCCGCGTCCGGGGCTCACCTGGTACAACGGTTCCAAGGGTGCCGCGATTGTCCTGACGAAATCCATGGCGGTTGAGCTCGCGCCGGACCGCATCCGCGTCAACGCCATCAATCCGGTGATGGGGGATACCGGGCTTGTCGACCAGTTCCTCGGCGACAACACCCGCGAAGCCATCATCAGCGGCATTCCCCTCGGACGCCTGTCGCGGCCGGAGGACATCGCCAACGCGGCGGCCTACCTGTGTTCGGACGAAGCCGGGTTCGTGACCGGAGTCTGCCTGGAGGTGGACGGCGGTCGCTGTGTGTAATGTCGCGTGAGCACCGCCGTACGTGGTGATTGCAGGTAATCGGCCTTATCGTTCGGGACGGGCTCTGGCATCACCGCGGTTGCCGCGGTCACCATCCCCTGCCGCGGCGATGTGCGGCAGCTCTTCCACCTCTTCCGGGGTGAACTGATCGGCATCCATCCAGGGTGGCGGGCCATGTGGACGCCATTCCCCGACTGTTTCCATGATGGATCCCTGCATGGCGGTGAGAGACATGGTGGACGGATCAGGCAGCTTGGGCGGATTGGTCAGCAACAGGAGTGCGGCGATGGCGGCCACCATTCCGAGGCCGAATCGTGGGTCGAGCGAAGGGACCGGATATGCCTGTGCGTCGTTCACCTGTACGCTCCTCCCGATTCAGGATCCGTTTCGATGCCATTTCGACCCCCGGCAAGCGTGCCGGGGAAACCGTCCAGGCCCTTGCCTGAATGGTCCCACGCGCTGGTGGGCCCTCGCAACCCGTATTGACGGATCCGCCGCCCCCCCGGGACGGTGCTGTCCCTGCCGGAGGTCGGGCAGCCTGGAGGGAGCGGCCCTAGTGTGACTGCGACCAGGGCGGCTGAAAGGCCCGTGGCGCGACGGGATCACCGGCAATCAGGTCCGCGGCCTCCAGGCCGAACTGCCGGCTCAGCTGCTGCACGCTGCGGGGCACCAGGAAGAAGTCCCCGCCTTCGTGCCCGGCATCGCGGATCGGCCGGATCTCCGGGGAGGTCGCACCGTCGGCGTCATCCCGCGAACGGGTTCGCGTGTTCACGGCCACCCGGGCGTAGAGCATGTTGTCCCGTATGACCTCGTCGTTGTCCTCCAGGACCTCGATCAGCGAACGCGCGAAGCGCGAATGCTGGGGATCGATGGTGTCGGTGATCGGTCGCTCGCTGCCCGAGGAAATAACCAGCCGCGAGCGCCGGTTGAGCCCGCTGCGGATGGCGTCCGATGTCAGCTGCGCCTGGCTGCCCAGGAGCAGGGCGCTGGAGTCGGACGTGAGCGAGGCGGCGAACAGCGAGTCCGCCAGTACCAGGATGGAACGTGCCTCGATCCGGTCCAGATGGTCGCTGATCACCGCGTGGTTGATCCAGCGCACCGAGCGTTCGGCGTGGGCATCCACCGGCAGCCAGTACCCGCGCTGGCGTCGACCTTCCGAGCGGTTGCCGTAGCCGGCGTAGTAGACCAGCAGGTTGTCCTCCGGCGTGATCTGCTCGTAGAGATCGTTGAGTGCCCGCAGGATCTGCACCTGGTTGGCGTTGGGCAGGAAGGTGACGCTGAACCCGTACTTGTCCTCGAGGATCTGCTGGATGCGCCCGGCGTCCGTGATCGGCGACTCCAGGTCATCCATGTGCTCGTATTCCTGGTTGCCGATGATCAGTGCGTAGTAGCGCCCGAAATCGATGCCGTCGACCACCGATGCGCCGCGCTCCTCCAGTGCGATCCGGCCCGTTTCCTCATCGGCTTCCTCCGCCGGATCGGGCAGCTCCGCGAGCTCTTCCTCGAGCTGGTCGCGTTCCCGGCTCAGTTGCTCGAACAGGGATTCCATGGTGGTGATCTGGTCCTGCGCCGAAGCGAGGTGCGCGGCGAGTTCTGCGGTACGCGGATCCTCCGGCGGATCATCATCCAGCTCGATCTGACCGATCTCCACCTCGCCCTCGGGGCTGGCCTCGGCTTCCTCCTGCGCCTGCCGGGCTTCCTCGAGCTCCCGCTCGAGTTCCTCGCGTTCCGAACGCATGCGCTCCAGCTGCCGCTCCAGGGCCTGCTGCTGTTCCACGGCGGTGGACAGGCGGGCATGGAGTTCCTCGCGCAGCGCGGCCAGCTCCTCGTCCATCTCCGAGCGGTAGAGCAGTTCGTCGTCCTCCACCCCGGAGGCGCGGCGATACAGGTTGAGGGCGGTGGCCGAGTCCTTCTCGACTCCCAGGCCCTGTTCGTAGAGGAAGCCCAGGTTGATCATGGCGCGCGAGTATCCCTGGTCCGCCGCGCGGCGATACCAGGTGGCCGCGGTGACGTAGTCCGGGTCCGTCCCCAGACCCTTCTCGAAGATCTCCCCGACGTAATTCTGCGCCTTTGCGTCACCCTGTTCGGCCTCTTCCAGCCAGACGTTCAGGGCCGTGCGGTAATCGGCCCGGTCATAGGCCACGTACTCGCCGCCGCGGATCCGGCAGTCCTGCACCGTGGTACGGGTCGGGCGGCGTGGCGTGAGGTAGGTCATCCCGCCCACCCGGCGTACCTGGCCGGGCAGGAGGCAGTCCACCACGTAGAGATCGTCCACCGAGGCGTCGCCCTCGGTGGCGGCGCGGGTGATCTCGTCGGCCCGGTCCGGACCACCGGCGCAGGCAACGAGCAGGACTGCCGATGCGCAGACCGCGGCAGTGCGCATCGCACCCCTGACGGAAAGCGCATGGAACGGGAAACGTTTGCGTCGTATGTACGGGGGAACGTCCATAATGTCCCTGATTGAGGCCGGAGTCGGTGGTATTTTTGGCATTATAGCCAAGCTGTTCCGGGATTACAGCGCAACGCCCGCGCTTGCGGAACCGGTGCTGCCGGGGCCGGGAACACGCCCGTGAACATGAGTATACTGACCGCAAAGAGCATTCTGCCATGATAACCGCATCAGCCAGGGGTGACGTGATGAGCTTCCGCTTTCTGCTTTTGTCCTGCATTGCCGCCGCCTTCCTCTGGGGAGCCCAGGCCGCCGCGGAGACCGTGCGCGTTGAACTGAACAAGCTCGAGGATCGCGAGCAGGGCAGCTGTCTCGCCTACCTGGTCTTCGAGAACGAACGGGACCAGACCTTCGACACGTTCCGCCTGGACCTGGTGATGTTCGACCAGGACGGCATCATCGCCCGCCGCCTGGCGCTGGCCGCGGGCCCCCTCCATGCCGGCAAGACCGTCGTCAAGATGTTCGAGGTCGGTGACCTGGCATGTGACGCCATCGGCCGCATCCTGCTCAATGAGGTGAGCGAATGCGAGGTTGCCAACGGGGATACGCCGGACTGTACTGCGGTCACCCGGGCCACCCAGCGAACCGAAGTGCCGTTCGACATGTAGCCTGTTCCGGACTGCCGTTCGGGGGAGTCCGGATTCCATGCCCGAAGCGCGAGACGGAGAGCCATGGATATCATGCCAGCCGCGGGGGAGGGGGGCGGAATCACGCCGGTGGCAACGCTGCTCTGGCTGATCGACGCCGGGGGGGTCGTGGTGGTGATCCTGTTCGCCATGTCCCTGGTTGCCGCAACGATCGTGCTGCTCAAGCTCTGGCAGTTTCATGCCTGCGGCATCGGCGACCTGCGCAAGCCCCGGCGGGCGGCGGCGCTGTACGCTGCGGGGGATTCCCGGGCGGCGCGCAACCTGGTGGTGAATTCCGCAAACCCGGTCAGCCAGCTTCTGCGGCGGGCGATGGAGGGGCGTTCCGAAGGCCGGGAGCCGCCCGAGCGGCTGCGGGAGCGGCTGGCGAGGGATGGCGCCGATCACCTCGAGGTCCTGCGCAGCTACTTCCGTCCCCTGGAAGTGATCGCCACGCTGTCCCCGCTGCTGGGGCTCTTCGGAACCGTGCTGGGCATGATCGAGGCGTTCCGGCAG
>SLLM01000348.1 GCA_007134055.1 Ectothiorhodospiraceae bacterium
ACGGCCTGATCACGCTGATCCTGATGATCCTGTTCCTTGGCATCGTCATCTGGGCCTACAGCGGCAAGCGCAAGAAGAGCTTCGACGAAGCCGCCCGCCTGCCCCTGGACGAGAACCACGACAATCCCCATCAACGCCGGCGCGAGGACAGGGAACATGAGTAGCTTCTGGAGCTGGTACATCGCCATCATTGCCCTTGCCAACATACTTGCCTGCGTGTGGCTGATCCGCTGGACGGCGAAAAAGCGGCCCGACGAGGTACCCCAGCACGAAACCACCGGACACGAGTGGGACGGGCTGCGCGAGTACAACAACCCCATGCCGCGGTGGTGGCTGTGGCTGTTCTATATCACCATCGTCTTTGGCCTCATCTACCTCGTGCTCTACCCGGGACTGGGCAACTTCCAGGGCATTCTAGGCTGGTCCCAGTACGGGGCCTGGCAGGACGAGGTGGATACCGTAGAGGAACGGGTCGCGCCTCTGTTTGCCCGCTACGCGGAGATGTCCATCCCCGAACTTGCCCGGCACGAGGAAGCCATGCAGACAGGGCGCCGGCTGTTCGGAAACAACTGCGCGGTGTGTCACGGAGCAGACGGCGGCGGGCGGATCGGCTTTCCGAACATCGCCAACCACGACTGGCAGTGGGGCGGTGACCCGGAGGACATCCGCGAATCCATCCTCGAGGGACGTACCGGGGTCATGCCGGCATTGGGCAACGCCCTTGGGGAACAGGGCGTGACGGCGGTAGCGGCCTACGTCTTCAGCCTCAGCGGCCGCAATGCCCCGGAGGACCTGATCACCCGCGGACGCGAGCATTTCCAGGCCCTGTGCGCTTCCTGCCACGGCTCCGAGGGCAGGGGCAACCCGTCCCTGGGGGCACCAGACCTCACGAACGACAACTGGACCTACGGAGGCAGCCTGAACGCGATACGCACCTCCGTGCGGGAGGGACGCCGGGGACGCATGCCGGCACAGGAGGAGTTCCTTGGTGAGGACCGCGTGCACCTGCTCGCTGCCTACGTCTACAGCCTGTCGGCGGAGGAACGCTACGCCGAGGAAGGAGAGGAAGAGGAGCAATAGGTCCGTGCGCGAATCCACCCGCAAACGCCTGCTGCGTACCCTGGGCGGCACCCTGTGGCCATCGTTTCTCACGGCTGCCGTGGCCTCGGTCGTATTTTTCGCCAGTATCGACCCACAGACCCTGCAGATGCAGACCCTGCCGGCGTGGGAGATCAGCCGGATGGCGGGCTACACCATAGGCTTCTTCATGTTCTGGGGCGTGGGGCTGATGTCCAGCGCGATCACCTTCGTTCTCACTGACAGCGGGCCACGGGGGCCTGCATGAGTACACCGGAGGCCTCCCCGGACGACGGCCAGATGTACGTCGCCCGGGAGAAGATTCATCCCCGGGAGGTCAAGGGCCCGTTCCAGACCCTGCGTAACCTGGCCGTGGTCGTACTGCTGGGAATCTTCTACGGCGTGCCCTGGCTGCAATGGGACGGGCGCCAGGCCGTACTGTTCGACCTGCCGGTGCGACAGTTCCATGTTTTCGGCCTAACATTCTGGCCCCAGGATTTCCTCTACCTGGCGCTGTTGCTCATCATCGCCGCGCTGTCACTGTTCTTCTTCACCGCCCTGGCAGGCCGACTGTGGTGCGGCTACGCCTGCCCACAGACTGTATGGACCGAGGCCTTCATCTGGATGGAGCGCTGGACCGAGGGCAACCGGCAGCAGCGTATCAAGCTCGACAAATCACCCTGGAACCGGCGGAAACTCCTGCGCCGCGGCAGCAAGCACCTTCTGTGGGTCGCCTTTGCCCTGTTCACGGGATTTACCTTCGTCGGCTACTTCACGCCAATTACCGAGCTGGCAGCGCGCACCGTAACGTTTGCCCTGGGGCCGTGGGAATCGTTCTGGCTGCTGTTCTACGGCTTCGCCACCTGGGGCAACGCCGGCTTCCTGCGGGAGCAGGTCTGCATCTATATGTGTCCCTACGCGCGTTTCCAGAGCGCGATGTTCGACCGCAATACACTGATCATTTCCTATGATGAAGAGCGTGGCGAACCGCGGGGGGGACGCCCCCGCGGGGTCGATCCGAAAGAACGGGGCCTGGGCGACTGCATCGACTGCAACCTCTGCGTACAGGCATGCCCAACGGGAATCGACATCCGCCAGGGACTGCAGTACGAGTGCATCGCCTGCGCCGCCTGTATCGATGCCTGCAACGGCGTCATGGACAAGATGAACTACCCCAGGGGCCTGATCCGCTACTCGACGGAAAACGCCATGGAGGGGCGGCCGGCGCGGCTGTTCCGCCCCCGGGTGGTGATCTACGGTGTACTGCTGCTGGCACTGATCGCCGGTGTCCTCTATAGCCTTACCCAGCGGATCCCGCTGGCGGTGGAAGTGCTGGCGGACCGCAACGTGGTCTACCGGGAAGTGGACTGGGAGACGATCGAGAACGTGTACACGGTGCGTATCCTCAACAAGGACCGGGAAGCCCACGAATACGCGCTGACCGTGGAGGGCCTGCCCGGCATCGAGGTCCTCACCCGGGCGGATACGATCCGGGTCGGGCCGGGTGATACGGACACGGTAGTCGCCCGGGTCCGGGTACCCCGGGACGCAGCGGAGGGCGCAGGCAATCCCTTCCGGCTGATCATGCAGTCGGTGAGCGACCCGGAGATCCGCACGGTCAACACCCGGACCGGCGTCGTCCTTGCCACTGAGGAAGGCGCTCTCGCACGGCAGCTGCTGCCGTTCAAGCTCGGTGTCGGCGGCCGGATCGGTTCGGGTCGGCAGTGGCAGAGTTGGATCGCGCTGGCCGATGTGGTGGGCGGAATCTGCCACCTGCTCGACGCCGACGTCGAGGGTCCGGTGAACCTCACCGCGCCCGAGCCGGTCAGGAACGAGGAGTTCACCAAGACCCTCGGCCGGGTGCTGCGCCGCCCGACGCTGATCCCGATCCCGGTGTTCGCTCCCGCGCTGCGCTATGGCCGTGAGCTGGTCGAGTCGTTGCTGCTGGTCAGCCAGCGAGCGGTGCCCAAGGTGCTCACCGCCAGTGGCTATGAGTTCGCGCACACCTCGCTCGAACCGGCGCTGCGCGACATCCTCGATCGTCCGGCGGGCTGAGCAGGCTGGGCTGGCTCACTTGGGTTGGA
>SLLM01000016.1 GCA_007134055.1 Ectothiorhodospiraceae bacterium
AGGCGGTTACCGGTTGCACCGGAACCACGAACCGGGTTTGCCCCGATTCCTCGCGGCGGGAGGCATCGACCGCTTTGACATGAATCTCCACAAACCAATCGACACGGGGATCTTCCGGAATCCGGGACGATACTGTGGCCACGCCGAGTGCGTTGGTCTCCACGGTGAGAGTTTCACGAACGGTGCCGCTGTAGTCCCAGCGGTTCCAATGCGAAAACCACGCCCTCGACGGCACATCGCGATCGGAGAAATCCCAGCGTTCGTCGTGATCGATCTCAGGAATTCTGGCCGGGGTCGATGCAATCCGAACCTCCACCGTCGCATTGGGCACCGGTTCCCCGTTCAGGTAAGTGACATGGACCCTGGCATCGTACGGTTCCCCCACGCGCAAAGCCGCCACGTCGGATTCATCCACCTCCACGGAAACCATAAACTCCGGCAGACGCAGCTCCTCCAACCGGAAAAGGGGAACCCATTCGAGGCTCAAATCCTCCTCCGGTTCCTCCTCGAATTCGACGTCCAGATAGTACCCACCCAGCCTCCAGTCCACCGCCGTCTCGATCTCCCCGGTTACGGTTCCAAACTCACTGACGGTCCAGGTTCCTTCCTCGATCTCGTCACCTTCAGGTGAATAGAGGATCCATGACAGCTCCGCTCCCGGTGCAGGCATGGCACGCTCATGAGTATGTTTGAGATGGAGTTTGAAACGGACTGTTTCACCCGGTCGATGTATCGGACGATCCAATACGGGCAGGGCTCTCAGTTCACCAGGACGATCCCCGCCATAGGTCGTGGAGTGATTCCAACCCAACCCTTGCAAAGGGCCAATAAGGCTCTGCCCCCCTGCCTGAACCGACACCATCCAACGATCCCGAGCCTGCAAATGACCGGCGATGGACACCGTGCCGGTTGCATCGGTTGTCAGATTGATCGGGTATGGGCGGACGGGGTTGAGCGGGGAATCCCATCGCTCGGTTTGGGGACGCCAGCGCCAGAGGTGGATCGTCGCCCCGGGGATCGGTTCGCCGGATTCCAGGTCCGTCACGCGCAATTCGGAGATTCCGGGAACACTGACATGCTGTACCTGGAGCGATGTCACGAGAAGGCGATAGTGGGCCATGGTCTCCCCGTTAGCGGCCTGCAAAATATAGTGACCCGCCGGGAGCGCCTGCGGCGCCCGGAAGGTTCGGTTGTGCAACGCACCGGTCGGGCGCGGGGGGAGAGATTCCTCCCAGGAGAGCACGACCTCCGCTCCTTCGGTGGTCAATTGGAGATTCGCTGAGCTGATGGACTGGCGGGGGCTGCGGCCGGCGATTCCTCCGGGCGTGGCCGGATCGATTCGATAGAGAGTAATCACGACATCTCCCGTGAGGTTGCGCGCGGTGAGTGTGAAATCAAGGTAGCTTCCCGGAGCAAAAATTCCGTCCCCGTGGACCGCCACCCAGGGTTTCGTGAGATCCGCCAAACGCTTCCCCACCTCGGTTTGAACGCTCTCCTGTGAATCTTCCGCAAGGATTGCTTCGAAGAGCGTGATCGCCTCGTTCAGGAGTTTCTCCTGCTCGTCTCCGAGGGCATCGCCAAACTCCGGGTGCTGCGCACTGGCCAGATGTTCGGCCAGAGTGCGCCAGACCGCCCGGTGGTAACCAATCTCCGAGGCAACCGCAAACTGCTGACGCAGGAGCCGTTCCCGGGCGCGAAATACGGTCAATCCCCCCTGCCGGTTGGTATATCGGTGGTTGTCCATCGCTTGCAGGAGCGTAATTTTATCGTCGACACGCTCGGCCATTGGGAGCGCGTTATCCAAGACCCGCACGATCTGAGAGCGACGCTCCTTATTGATGCCTCGGAAGAACAAATAAGGCGGAGGACGCCAATCAGCCAATGAAACGGCGTTGTGGAGATACCTCTCCCGGGCGCGCGGGGTTTCCGGCTCGGCCGCGAGACGCCGGGCGATTTCCAGCCGCACGTCGATCATTTGCTCAGCGCCATGGCTGACAACATGTAGATTGGCGAGACTCTCGGCGGCATGAATCCACCGTTCGTAAAGATCGGTATCCTCGGACGCGGTTTCGACAATTGCCTGCAATCGCTCACGGGTCTGCGCGAACTCCGACACATGGGTCCGTCGGGTGGCCTGGAGCGCCCGCCACGTGGCGTCTAGAAGGCGGATTTCGTGGAGCGCGCGCTGGTCGGCGGGAAGGTCTTCCGGATCGATAGCAGCGTAAGCCTGCCGAGCCTCCTCATAGGCACCGGCCGCGAAGGCTTCCAGGGCTTTTGCATACAACGATTCCGCGTCAGGCGATTGCGGACCCGCCGCGTCACGCGCATCGGCAAACCCGCACGAAATCAGGACCAAAAGCAAGAGCGCGACGCGACGGGAGAACCCAACAATCCCGGAGTAACAATACCGGGGGGTTATTGAGCGACACAAGCGGGGTGACAAGCAGGATGCGTTCATGACGCCACCCTAACCTCCGGATTGTTAAAAGGAAGGCAAACATTCCATGTTCGAATGATTTTGAAGAACCGAAGAACCCTGCGCGTTTGAATCTTTTTAGCCCTGCCCTCCGGAATGCCCTGGCAATGTGTGCGCTAATTCTCAAATTCCGTGGCTGCATGGTTTGTCTATCCGTCGAAACTGGAAATTCCCTGAATCCGGCGTTGGTAATGGCATGGCCATGCATTTCCATGCCGCTGGGAATCCATCGCGGAAGCGAAGGTACTACGGATAGTGCTGTGCGCCGGATTGGGTTTGCGGTCCGGTTCGTCAAACGCGCCATGGTCCGGCGGATTGGTTTTGATCGGCGACTGGCGGATTGTACTTTCCGTCGGAGCGGCGAATGCGCCACGTTGTGGAATGCGGACCGCCGCGAAGATCGCCTGCGAGGCGGCGGGCGGGCGGGCGGGGTTGTGACCTACGCCTTTCAGAAAGCGGCGCCGGGTGTGTTCAAGACGATGATGGGTACGTCCGTGGAAGAAGCCGTGAGCCGGGCCGTCGCGGCGGGCGCGGGGATCGTCGGCGCGAATTGCGGCACCTCGCTTGACCTTGACGATTATGTGGAACTCGGTAAGGAACTGACCGCTGCCGCCGGGACCACACCGGTCGCTCTGCAGCCGAATGCCGCCGCCCCCCGCATGGTTGGAGAGGAGACGGTCTATGACGCCACCCCCGGGCAAATGGCCTCCGCCGCGCGCGAATTGCTGCAAGTCGGCGTCCGCATCGTCGGTGGTTGCTGCGGCACGACACCGGAACACTTGGCGACCGTTGCCGCGGCCGTGAGGCAAGGGTGAAGCGATCCGGACAACGCCGCCCTTCGGAAACGGGTGAGGCGCGAAGCGCCATGGCCTATTGGCGGAGCCAAAAGGCCCACGCGCCTGCCCCGCCGACGTGTTCTTCGGGCAGATAGAGCCAGCTGCGCAAACTCCATACGTAGACGTAGTCGCCGACGGGATGGACGAAGCCCATGAAGCCGCCGGTGTCGGCCCAGCCGTCTGTGAGGGGAAAGCCGGCCCATTCGCCCGGCGCGGTGGGGGACTCCGCGGAGACGGTGATGGCCCAATCCGAAAGGGTTCCGAGGTCGAAGGTGTGGGTTCCCCCGCCGAGTTCGCCGAGGTCAATTTCAGCGTAGGCGTCTTTGGTGTTGATGGCCACCGCTCTCATTGGGCCGCTCGCTCCGTACAGATCGATGGTCATGGAGGAACGGTTTTCCGTGTAGAAGAAGAACAGGGTGTTGTCGGCGTTGCGCAAGGCGAAGCTGACGCCTCCGCTCTGGTTTCGGGGATTGTCGCGCAGCATGCCCAGCTCCAGCCGGTTGTGCCAGAAACGGCCGTATGTCGCCAGTTGTTCGGGATGGGGATAACTGCCCGCCGAGGACCATGGCGGGCCGTACCACCCGGCGACTCCGGATCCGGCGGCCATCGTGAACTGCCAGAGGGAACGGCGTGTCGCATCCATGTCGTAGCCGTCGCGTTGAAACAGCCAGCGGCGCGAATAAAGGACCGGGCGGTTTCCCGGATGGTGCAAGTCGATCAGACCCGTGCTGTACCAATTGGCGGTGAAGCGGCGGTCCGTGCTGTAGACATCCATGTTGGCGGGTGTGGAAAACCCCGCTTCCTCGCGCGCCATCAGCAGGGAGTTCCAGCCTTTCTGCGCGCGGAAATAGTCCGCCCACGCGGCAACCTGGCCCGGCTGCACCCATTCGAAGAGATCGAAGCCGTAGCCTACGGACCATCCGGGCATAGGGCCCAGACGTGCCGCCATGTAGCGCAGCAACCGCTTGTCCGGAACACCGTTGATACCACCCAAGAGGATCTGTGTCCAGTGGCGGTCCTCATCGCCCCAAAGCCAGAAATGCAAATGCAGTCCTTCCTCCCGCGCGGTGCGGATCATCGATTCCACGACGCGGAAGGTTCTCGGATCCGGATTGGGGTCACTGGTGCGGAAGTCCGTCGACCGGGTGGCGCCCAACCCAAACCACTGGACGTGGGGGTTGATGAAGACCACATTGAACCCCTGCTCCCTCGCGGCAATGCAGTAGGCGCGCATGCGGGCTTCCACGTTCGGCAGCCAGTCGATCAAACCGTCTCCGTAGACCCCGTTCGTACGATAGTTGAACTCGTCCATGTAGACATGGAAGAGGAAGGGCTTGAGGTTGTCTTCGCTGCCCACCGGTACGGCAATCTCACTGCCCGAAACGCGGAGAAAGCCACGCGCGGCGGGGTCCGGATTCACGGTCACGGTGCCGCTGATCCCGTCGAGGCGGGCATTCCCGCTTTGGCTGACAAAGGTCCACGCACCGCTGCGCACGCCCGTGAAGCGGAATCTCCATGTGTTGTCCTCGTCGTAGAACATGCCCGTCCGCCGGGTTTCCCCCGACTCAGCGTGGGTGAAGGTCACAGAGGCGGCCTCCTCGAAGGGGTTGCCGGTGTATTCCACCGCGTCCACGGCCCACTCCAGAACCTCGTACAGGTTGCTCTCGCGGTCCAGCCCCGCAGCCGCGGAAGCGGCCGGAAGCGCGAGCGCGCAAAGGATCGTCAAGAGCGCGGGTAGCGGAACATCACGGGGGGCAAGAGGGTGTTTCATCGTCGTTTATCCTTTCGGGGTTCACTGATATGGAAGACCAGATTGGAGACCCTCAGAACAAGGTCAAAACAAATGGCAGATTTTTCAATTTGCCGAGGCTTCCCCGATCATCGCAAGGATGTTTTCCATGGGGACATCACCCTCGACGGCGTGGGCGGGGGAAAAGATGTATGACCCTTCGAGGCCCATCCGGAGCAGGCGGCGGCTTTCCTCGCGGACGGTGGCCGCGTCGCGGTAGGGGAGGGTCTGTTGGGTGGAGAGCCCGCCCCAGAAGCTGAGGCGCCCTTTATAGCGGGCGTGGAGGGCGTTTACATCCATCACTTCCGGCTGAAACGGGTTGAAGCAGTTCAGGCCGAGTTCGATGAGGTCGGGAAAGAGTTCGTCGACGTCACCGCAGGAGTGAATGAACTGAAACTTCCCGGCGGAGCGGGTGACGCCGTACATGCGTTTAAGTTGGGGGGCGATGAAGGTCTTCCATTTTCCATACCCCATGATGAGGCCCCGCTGCTGGCCCCAGTCGTCGCCATAATAGATGCCGTCGATATCGTATTTGAGGGCTTCCGTGACTTGCGCTATATTGTAATCCGCGATTTTCGTAAAAAGGGCATGCACGAATTCCGGCTCCTCGATCATGTCCACGAGAAGGTCTTCCATGGAGCGCAGCGTCCATGCGCGCTCAAAGAGGGAAAAGCCGAGGTCGAAGAGGCGGAAGCGGTCGGGGAAGCGGTCGATCCGTTCCTCGATACCGGCAAAGAAGCGGGGATCGCAGGGATCGGGAAATTTGAGATGATCGAGATCGTCCGGATCTTTTAAGAGGAAGTCGGCCGGCATGCCGATGTCTTTGTCCATCGTACGATCCCAGACCACGCCGAAGACGTCACGGAAATGGTCCGTGGCGACTTCCTCAAAGAAGCCGATATCGCTGCCGAGTTCGAGGATGTGGCAACCGGTGTGGGCGATCAGTTCGGACGCATCGCACCCGTAGTGCCGGCAGAGTGCTTCCTTGGGTTCCGCCGTGAAGCGGAACGACCACGGGGTATGGGGGGGCGGTTCGCCCCGCAGGGCGGTTTTGACGACGGCGCGCTTTTCCATGGGAAGGGTTGTTTTTGTGGCAAGACTATTGGCATCGTTCGAGCGTGCCGCAACTTCCGCTCAACGCGGTTGGAAGCGGGCGTGGAGTTCCTCGTAACCGACCATGCGGGAATAGTCCTTCTCCCGCTCGACCAACTCTTTCGCGGCGGATACGGTGATGGCCGCGACGGACTCGGCGAGCCGGCGCAGGAGCGTGCGCATAATGGCGCGGGCGTGGTGTGCGCCGAGGCAGCTGTGGATGCCGGAACCGAAGGCGATGTGGGGATTGGGGCGGCGGTTGAGGCGGATGGTCCGGGGGTCGTCGAAGACTTCCGGATCCAGGTTGGCGGCGGACCATGCCAGCGAGATGCGCCCTCCGGCCGGGACCGGGTGTCCGTGCAATTCGGCGGCCTGTGGGCAGACCCGCCCGATATGGGTCAATGGCATGAAGACCCGGAAGAACTCCTCCGCGGCGGTGTTGATGTGCTCGGGATGCTCGCGCAGGAGGGCGAGGGCCTCCGTGTGGGAGGCGAAATACGCGATGATCCGCGTGACGGTGTGGATGATGGTGTCGCGGCCACCGGCGAAGGCGATATTCGCAAATCCCAGCTTTTCCTCCATCGTCAGCGGGCGGTCATGAAAGGTCGACCGGTTGAGCGTGCTGAAAAAGTCCTCGCCGGGATTTTCCTCCGCCGTCTCGAACATCCGGCGGCAATAGTCCTGCATGAACGGTCCCTTGCTCATGCCGTCGCCGTCTTTGAAAACGTGGATACCCCAGCCAATCCAGGTTTGCGCCTCCTTCTCATCGACGTTCAGGAGGTAGGTGAGGGCGTGCGACTGTAGGGGAATGGCGAAATCGTGCACCACTTCCACGCTCTCCGCGGAAAGGGCGTCGGCCAGCAGGCGGTGGACCAGGGCTTCGGTCTTCGCCGCGACTTCGGGCTGCTTGGGACGCAAAAAAAACGGTTCCACGAGCTTGCGGTATTCCGCATGAACCGGCGGGTCCACTTCGAGAGGGTATTGCCGCACGGTGCGAACGTCCTCCTCCGAGGGTATGGGGACGCGCCGGGGGGCATCCGAACTGAAGGTCCGCCAGTCCTTAGCGGCGGCGCGGACTTTCTTGAGCGAAAGAATCATGGGGAGGGTCTCCCCTTGGAACTCGGCGGCGTGGACCGGGCAACGGGCACGGGCTTCCGAAAACGGATCGTCGATATCGGGCATGGCGGAAGCGGGTTGAAATCTTTCTATGCGGAAGGTGCCACTTCCACGACCAGTCCGTCCAGCGCCTCCGTCATTTCAATCTGGCAGCTCAAACGGCTGTTTTCGCGAACGGCGTCGTTGAAATCAAGGGTGGTCCGCTCGTCCTCGCCCGGGGGGCCGACGCGGGCGCGCCACTCATCGGGAATGTAGACATGGCAGGTGGAGCAACTGCAGACGCCGCCGCAGTCGCCGTCGATTCCGGGCACCGCATGCGTCTGCGCGATTTCCATCAGGTTGGCGTCGGCGTTCTCAATGGTGATGCGGTTCTGGTCCGGGGTGATGAAGGTGACGGTTGGCATACGTTTTCCTTGGCTTGGCTTCAGTTTTCGGAGACGTGGAAATTCTGACCTGTGAAGCCTTCACTGTAAACGAACGAAAGGAGCAGGTCTCCGCTTCTCTTGAACAAAAGTCCTACTTTCTTGTCTTAATTGAGCCGTTTCACCATCTTTACGGTTAATGAAGGTCCACTTGGAACACGTGCGGGCCACGGAAGATGCCCCCTTGGTGGCCCGCCGCTTCGCCGGGAAACGCTTTGACCATCCCTTTCATCAACACCCCGAAGTAGAACTGACTTGGATCAGCGAAGGGGCGGGCACTCTGCTGGTGGGCGATCATGTGGGGTTTTTCGAGACCGGTGACCTCTGTTTGATCGGGGAGAACATGCCCCACCTCTTCCAGCACCGCGAGCGGCCCGGGAGCCGCGCTATTTCGGAGGTTCTGCACTTCCGGCGGGAGCCGGATTTGGCATGGATGGAGACCTTCGCGGATTTTTCGTGGAGCTGTGATCTCTTCGATGCGGCCCGTTTCGGGCTTCGTTTCGACGCCGCCACGGGACGGCGGGTCGGTCGTCTCCTCAGGAATCTGCGGACGGCCCGGGGGGTCCGGCGCTGGATCTTTTTTTTCACCATCCTCGAGACCCTCTCCGGGGCACCCGTTCCTCAGCGCTTGGCCAGTCCGGGATATACGGAGACCCCGGTGGGCGAAATGTCGGACCGCATGCGCGCGGTCTGCCGTCACATCCTCGAGCACTACGACGAGCCGATCTCCCATACGGAGATGGCGGCACGGGTGGGCATCACACCGGCTTACTTCAGCCGGTTGTTCAAAAAGACGACCCGCCGGACCTTCACCGCCTTCGTCAATGAAGTGCGGCTGGGCCATGCCTCTCGGCTCTTGGTCGAAAGTGACTGGCGTATTGTCGAAATCGCCTTTGCCTGCGGCTTTCAGAGTCTGGCGCACTTCAACCGGCAGTTCAAGCGGGCCTACCGGCGGTCACCGCGGGAATACCGCCGTCTCCACCCGAGCCTCCCATGATACTTGCCTGTTGCGGTGCGCTAGCCCGCTAGCCTGCAAATTATCTACGGCAATTATAACCGTTGAGAAAAATAGAATACGACGTTTTTTTCCGTTGGGGCGCGACGGATACGAAGGACGTGTCGGCGGCTGAAGCGCGCGGCTCCTGTGGGGCGGCGGATGGCGGTGCGGGCGCTGTGGTGGAATTGGAGAAAGCATGGGCGGTGGAACGCAAGGGCGGGAAGCTTTCGCTGGCGGCGTTGCTGCGCTGCCGGGTGCGTTATTTGACGGACGGGGCGGTGATCGGTGGCAAGGCGTGGATGGAGGACAGGCTGCGGGGGAACGCGGCGACGTTTGGGCGGCGCAAGACGCCGCCGAGGCCGATGCGCGGGGGTGTGTGGGGCGGGCTGTGCAGCCTGCGCGACTTGAAGAAGGATGTGATCGGGTAGGGGCGGGAGCCTGCCTGCACCGGTTGGGACTGGGAACAGCATTTTTGACCATTGCCGCCCCCGCGTCCCGGTCTGCCGAGGCGTGGCGACCTATCCGATACGCGAACAACGGGGTAAGTTCCTCGTCCATGTTGTATGGACTCGCCGGCTTTCTCAACAAAGTAGTGAAAATTAAATACATCGAGGATCACGCACACCCCGAAGCGTGGAGTCATTACCTCTGCGATCCGCCGATGAGAATATGCTTGCCGGCCCCGGCGTGAATCCTGAAGACATCGTCTTCGACGAATTTCAAACCAACACACCTATGGCTCCATTCCCGCGAATACTCATTCATATAAACGACTGGACCTTCCGGGGCCAACCCTCACCGGAAAACGAGTGGGGCCTCGACGCGCGCCTCGCGGCGATCAAGGCAGCGGGCTTTGACAGCTTCTGCGGCGATCCGGCGGCTCCGGGCTTGAAGGAGGCGCTAACCCGGCATGGCCTCCGCTTCGGCGGCGCGTTTGACGCCGCCAGCGTCGATCAATTCGCGCCCCGCATCCGCGCAATCATGGACATCGACAACGGCCCGATCAACTGCCAGTTGGCCGACCACGACACCCCCGTTGAGAAAGCGATTGAGCTGACGATAGCGCTGATGGAAGAGGCCGCCCGGCAAGGGGCGGATGTCCACCTCGAGATGCACCGTGACACCTGCACCGAAACTCCGGAGAAAACGTATGCAATCGCGGAGGGGGTCAAAAGAGTGACCGGCAAATATCCCCGCGTGAATTTCGACTTTTCACACCCGGCGATTGTGAAGCACCTCGATCCCGGAGACTACGCCGAGCGGTTGTTTGAGAATGTCGAACTCTTCCAAGAGTCGAGCCTGTGGCATATCCGCCCGTTCAACGGCCACCATTGCCAAATTCCAATCACGGACGGAGAGGGCAATTTCTCGCCAGAATACCGCGAAATTCAACCCTTTATTCGCACCGCGCTGGATCATTGGTTGGCGGGTCCACGTCCTGGCGGCACCCTCTGGGTCATGCCTGAGTTGGGACCTTTTCCCGGATACGGCTTGAGTTGTTTCCCGAATGTCTGGGAAGATTGCATCATTCTCGGGCAGGATGTGCGTAGAATTTGGAGGGAAGCGATCGCTGCCGCTTCAAACTAACGTAAAAAATAACGTTTACTTAGATTTTTATGAAGAATAGAAAAATTGGAATTGTCGGACTCGGACGCATGGGCGGAAACATGGCCCGCTGCCTCAAGGACAAGGGCTACGACGTCGTCAGTGTCTTTGATATTCACGCGCCAACGGCGCAGGGACTCGCCGCTGAGATCGGCGCAACCGTCGCGGAGAAACTCTCGGACGTCACGGCGGCGGCGGATATCGTCCTCACCGTCGTGACGAATGACGCCGCGATGGAGGCCATCTTTTTTGGTGCCGATAACCTTTTCGCTGGAGCGAAAGGCCGCATCTTCATCAATTGCGCCACGCTCACGCCCGACGTTCACCGCAAGCTTGACGGGGAAGCGCAAAAAGTCGGCGCGCAGTGCCTCGAAGCCTGCATGGCTTCAAGCATTCCGCAGGCGCGCAGCGGGGAGCTTTTCCTCATGATCGGCGGGGATAAATCTCTTTTTGATGCGACCAAACCTCTGCTCGACGACCTCAGCAAAGCCCTTCGCTTTGTCGGTCCGGCGGGCAAGGCTTCCGAAGTAAAGGCGCTCGTCAACATGGTGATGAATATCAACACCGCCGCATTGGCGGAAGGCTTGGGAATTGGTGAAGCACTCGGCATCGACCTGCCCACGCTCTGCGAAATCTTCAGCCAAACTGGCGCGGGTTCACGCGTTTTGGAGACGGATTCTGACGACATGATCAACCGCGGGCACGACTGTTTCTTTTCGGCCGAACACGCCGCCAAAGATTCCGGCATCGCGCTGGGGCTTGCTTCCGGCTTGGGTGTATCCGTTCCGCTGGCACGGGCGACCTACGAGCAATATTGCAGGATGGTCGAACTAGGGTTGGGCGAGCTGGATAAATCCGGCATCGCGGAACTCACGTTTCCCGGGCGCGGAGGAAAGTAAAGATGGATGCTCCGCTTAAAAGCGCGCGCGGTGGTGCGATTGATTACTCCTTTGCCGCTGGCGTGGAGGGCGCGGGCAATTCCGATTGGCTGGTCCTCCTTGGTCACGGCGTAACCGGCAACAAGGATCGTCCGGTCGTTGCGGGCACCGCTGCCGCCTTGGCCGCTGCAGGCTTCGATACATTGCGGTTTTCCTTTGCCGGGAACGGCGCATCCGACGGGGAATTCACGGAATCAACAATCACCCGGGAGGTTGCGGACCTCGACGCCATTATCGGGCAAGTGAGTGTCCGGTATCCGAAAATCGCCTACGTTGGTCACAGCATGGGAGCGGCCGTCGGCGTCCTTCAGGCGAGTAAAGACCGCCGGATTCAGGCGCTCGTTTCGCTTGCCGGCATGGTCGATACGCGGAGATTCGCGGAAACGGAATTTGGCGCGGAAACTTCCGATGCGGGTTTGATGTGGGAAGACGAGGACTGCCCCCTTTCATCCGCCTTCATGACCGATCTCTGCCAGACGATCGTCACCGTTGCCCCCGCCGCAAAGTTGATTCGAGTGCCTTGGCTCCTGCTGCACGGTACCGCCGACGATGTCGTCGTTCCCGAAGACACGCGTTCCATCGCCGCTCTCAAAGGTGAAGCCGTCGACGTCCAGTTCATCGAAGGTGCCGATCACAGCTTCAGCGAACCGAACCACAAAGCCGCCATGACTGACGCCGTCGTGAAGTGGCTGAAACACCGCGCTTCGGCTTAGCAGAATAAACAACGTAAATTGAAGAAAGGTGACAAACCGGGGAATCCGTTCAGAGTGGGTGGCATGAGCAAGGAAAGGAAGTGGGCGGGTGGGGACGCGGGGGCGTCGGCGGGGCGGGCTGTGCAGCCTGCGCGACTTGAAGAAGGATGATATCGGA
>SLLM01000350.1 GCA_007134055.1 Ectothiorhodospiraceae bacterium
TGCTCCAGCTCCGCGTTGCGGGATTCCGCGTCCGAAACACGCTGCTCCAGCTCCGCGTTGCGGGATTCCGCATCCGAGGCACGCTGCTCCAGCTCCGCGTTGCGGGATTCCGCGTCCGAGGCACGCTGCTCCAGCTCCGCGTTGCGCGTTTCCAGGGCCGAAGCATGCTGTTCCAGTTCAGCCAGCTGGTCGGTGAGCGCGTCACCCTCGGCGCGCAGGCGCTGATTCGCCAGGCGCAGCTCGTCCAGTTCCTCCCGCATCCTGCCCTCGTCCCCCTGTACGGCGTCGAGCCGCGCGGCAAGGTCGGTATTCTGCCTCTCGAGTTGGCGATTGCGAGCGTCCAGGCTCCGGACGCGTTCGTTCAGGGATGCAATCTCCGCGTTGAGCTCCGCTCGCTCTTCCTCCCAGGTCTCGCGCTGCTGCTCCCGGTCGTTGTAGAGATACGCGCACCCGCTGACGCCGCCAACGGCAATGGCGGCAAGAACTACGATGGTAAAGATACCGGCAACGGAACGTGGAGCTGCGGAGCGGTCGCCCATGGTGCCCTCCGAGTTTTTCGGCTTTTGTTTGTCAAAAGTGTACCAGACCCGTAATTCTGCGCTCACAAGGGGGCCGATCCGTGCGCACGCTGGCGATGATACTCCTGCTGTTCCTGACACCGGCCGGCATTGCGGGCGAACGGTACGCCTTCATCTATGGTGGCCAGCTCAGCCAGGACCGGATGCTGGACATCCTTTCCCGCGCGGAGGCAACGCGGGAGTACTCCTATCTGGTCACCCTGGGAGCCGGAAAGCGCGTCGGCACCTTTGGCCACTACCTGGACTGGGAAGTCGAGATTCAGGGTGGCAGGCACTTTGGTGAACAGAACCACGGCGAGACAGTGGCCGTAATGATAGCCCGCTGGCAGCGCCTGCCCTGGGATCGCTGGCTGGATACCAGCATTGCCCTGGGCCAGGGCCTATCCTACGCCACCCGACGGCCGGAACTGGAACGCTCCGGCGGTACCAACCGCCTCCTGAACTACCTGTTGGTGGAGGCCTCCTTCGTGGTTCCCGGCACCCGAAACTGGGAGATATTCTCGAGGCTGCATCACCGCTCGGGAGTATTCGGCCTCTACGACGGCGCCGAGGGCGGCTCCAACGTGCTCGGGATCGGGCTGCGGACCCGATTCTGATATCTCCTGAACGGTAGGCAGGTCGGCACCGTACGCTCCCGCACTATCGGATGCCCGAGGGGTTGCCGGTATTATGGCAGAGCGTCATGGGAATCATTCAGCGTTTCCTTCACTCCCGTGAGGTGCTTTTCGCGGCATGGCAATTCTGTTCAATCGACTCCGGGGTTACGCACGGCGACGGCTGGTACGGCGGATCAGGGCGTTTACCGAGGCACTGGCAATGGGCTCGGACCAGGACCTGGGCCGACTGCTGGCGCTGGTCGTGCACTACCACAATGACGTGCGCGGCAATCACGGCCACGAGCTCCTGAATCCGGTGCTCGCGCTGGCGCAGGATGCCCGGCTTCGGAAATGGCTGGAACGGGAAGAACGTCTCGCCGCCCGGGGAGGCCAGCCACTGGTCGCCCTGTCGATCGGCATCTGGGTACGCACCATGGACGGCACCGTCTCGCCGGACGCTGCCGCCGCGGCTGCGGACATGTGGGCCGTGCTGGAGCGCGGCATGGCACATGTGCACGCCGGCGCCGAGGAGTGGCGCACCCATACCGGCATGACCCTGGATCTTCAGGGGCTGGACGCGTTTCCCCCTGACGTTTCCACCCACAGCCAGGCGCCCGGGTAGCGTGCCATCCTGCCAATAGCGCGACATCCCACGGGCTCCGGCGGCAATTACTCTATTCGAACTCGGATAGGAGCTCATGCTGGATCTCGATGCGCTCCAGCCGCTGTCTTCCGGCCTTTCCGGCCCGTCGCATCGCCAGCAGGCACATATGATGAATCAGAGCCATTGGCCCCACGTAGGTATCGAATAGATGACCGCTGTCCAGTTCGCAGACAAAGTTCCAGTCGCACACCATGCGACTCCCGGCGGCACTTGGATCGGTAATGTTGATGACCCGGAGTCCTTCGCCCCGGGCCGCCTGCAGCAGCCGACGGAACTGCGGTACACGGCGCCGCAGACCCACCGCCAGCAAGAGCTGCCCCGCCTCGAACTCCGCCACGTACTCGCCCAGGGTTTCCCCGGCACTGGGTAACAGCATGACATTGCGCCGCAACTGGATCAGTTGGGCACGCGTATACGAGGCGATAAAGTGACTATTGCGAAAACCGGCCACCCACACCCGGGGAGCGTCCAGCAAGGCGTCCACCGCGGCTTCCAGTTGCCCGGGATCGACCCGTTCCAGGGAGCGACGCAACGCCGCACAATGCGAGTCGACCGCCTCCTGAAGATCCTGCCCGGGATCCTGCGCTGCAGGTTCTTCCTGGTGCAGGTACAGGGGCGAGCCCCAGCTGCGGGCGTCCCGCACCAGCCGGCGCGCCTCCTCGAAACTGCCGAAACCCAGCCGTTTGAACAAGCGTGAAGCGGCCGCCTTGGACACGCCCGCCAGCCCCGCAAGCTCGGTGGCCGAGTAGGCGGCCAGCTGGCCGGGGAAGTCGAGGATGACATCGGCAACCCGACGCTCGCTTTCCGGCAGTTCGACGTAGCGGGAGCGGATGCGCGTCTCCAGGGAAACCCGTCGCCTATCCGCCTCCTCTCTGATCGGACTGGTCATCGACTCGCATTGCTCCTTCATCACGCCTTCCGGTGGCTGCTCTTGATCCCTCGCCGGACGCAAGCGCGGCCCGTGAGCGGGATGCAGTGGCGCCCGCCGTGGCCATTCCACGCCACCGCGCAGGCGCGGCCAGGAGGCCCCGACTACGCGGCGGCGCTGTGCAGCGTTTGCCCGGGAAACGGTGACGGCACGTCGAACCGGCCGCGGTAGAGTACCCGATGGCCGTGGATCCAGACACCTTCGATGCCTTCCGGCGGCACCAGCGGATCAAGGTAATCGTTGCGTTCCCGGACCCGGGACCAGTCGAAGAGCACCAGCGACGCATCGGCTCCGACCCGCAGCACGGGACTCGGCAAACGCAGGAATTCGCACGGCAGGGTACTCATCCGGTAGACAATGGACTTGAGCGGAATACCCATTTCCCGGGCCATTCGCAATGCCTTCGGAAACGCACCGACGCAGCGTGGATGTGGCCTCTGTCCCGGGCCGGGCATGAGGCCGTCGGTGCATATCGCCATACTCTTACGACGGAAGAAGCGGTCCACCGTGGCATCATTACCATAGTGATTGATGATGCTGATCTCACCGCCGTTGAGTTGATAGAAATCGCAGACGGCCTCGATGGCGGCCAGGGAATCCGTGTCCTCGATGCCTGCGGCACGGACCACATCGGAGAGGCGCTGGCCCAGGAACGCATCCCCCACTCCCTCGCGCACCCCGGCGATCTGGATACCGGCGAGCCCGCCACAGAACGCGACGAAGTTGTCCCAGCTTCGCGTGTCACCCACGATCCGCTCGTGAATCCGCCGCCGCGCCTCCGGATCTCCCAGCCGGCGGAGGAAATCCTCCCGGCTACCGGCACGGATATCCGGCGGAAATACCGCATCCCCCGTGGTGCTCCCGGATGGGTACGGATACATGTTCTCCATCGTGGGCACGCTGTCCGCCGCTCCACCGAGCATGTCCTCCAGCGCTCCGATCTTCTCGTAGTTGCGGCTCCCGGCGATCTTGCTGTGCTCGTTGCAGTAGGCGCCACCACCGTCAATGGCGGCTTCCACCACTTCCCGCAGGGATTCCAGGATCATGTCACTTTCGGAGCGCAAGTGCGGAAACAGAGCGCCGGGCTTGACCTCGTTGAAGGCCCGCACCAGGGCCGTGATCTCCCGCTGATCGGAGTACACCGCCGGGCTGTAGACCAGCCCGGTGGACAACCCCAGGGTGGCGGCCGCTTCCCGGCGCACCACTTCACACATGGTGGCGATTTCGCTGTCAGTCGCCTTGCGTGCAAGGTTGTCCATGACCACCCGGCGAACCGCGCTGTGGCCCAGGTACAGCCCCATGTCCGTCACCGATCGTCCACGATGCCAGGACAGGAAGCCGGAAATGCTGCTCCAGCTCCACGGCTCGCCGATATCGCCATCCAGCGGCCGAAGCTGCAACGCGTACTCGGCGCGCTGTGCCGCCGGCACCGGCGCCGGAGAAAGACCATCGACACCGCATATCCGCTTGGTCACCCCTCCCAGCAGGGCCAGCTCACAAGCCACCGGCAGGCCGCTGGCCCCGATCCGGGTGCCCCCCAGGGCACCGTGATTGTGCGTGTCGACGAAACCCGGCGCCACGGCCATCCCCCGGGCGTCGATGCGCTGGTGACACTCCTGCTGCTCGCTGCGCGGGACGCAGCCAATGTGGCTGATCCGCCCCCCGTCGATGAGCACGTCGCCGCTCCAGGGATCCGTTTCTCCGTCGCCATTGACGATCAGCGCGTTGCGGATAAGCTGCCGCATTCAGCCTCCCCCGACGGGCTGTTGCGCCAGATCCACAAGCACGCGGAGCAGGACGTTGGCACCGGCTTCCAGATGATCCGGCTCGGTGTATTCCCGGACGTTGTGACTGATCCCGTCCGCACTGGGCACGAACACCATCCCGGCGGGACAGACCCGGGCCAGCATCTGGGCGTCATGTCCCGCACCGCTGGGCATGCGGCGCACCGAGAGACCGAGGTCCCGGGCGGCACGCTCGACCCGATCGACGATACCGGCGTCGAACTCCACGGGCTGGAACCGCGCCAGGCGACGCGAGGTGATCTCGACACCCTCATTCTTTGCCAGTTGATCCACGAACGCGGCCAGCTCCGCTTCCGCTCGCTGCAGTCGCTCTTCCTCGGTGTTGCGCAGATCGACAGTGAGGGTGGCGCGGTTGGCAACCACGTTCACCAGGTTCGGGGCGATCGTCAGGGCGCCGGCGGTACCGACCTGGTTGCCGCCGATACGCATGGCAAGGTTGCGGACTTCGCAGGCGATGGCCGCCGCAGCGTAGCCGGCATCGTGACGCAGGGGCATGGGTGTGGTGCCGGCATGGTTGGATACGCCGGCAACCGTGAACTCGGTCCAGGAGATTCCCTGAACCTGTTCCACCGCGCCGATGGTGACACCCTTCTGCTCCAGGATCGGTCCCTGTTCGATATGGAGTTCGACAAACGCGTGCACAGATGGGGCGCCACAATCAGCTTCCCCCGCATAACCGATGGCATCCAGGCACTCCCCCACCGTGCTGTCGTCGATCCCGCGTGTCGCCCGGGCCTCTTCCACGGACATGCCGCCCACGTAAACCAGGCTGCCCATCATGTCCGGTGCGAACCGGGAGCCCTCTTCGTTGGTGAAATAGGCCACCGCCAGGGGATGCTCCGTTTCGAGGTTGCGTTCGTTGAGCACCTCGATCACTTCCAGCCCTGCCAGCACACCCAGGGTGCCGTCGTAGCGCCCGCCGGTGCGGACGGTGTCGATGTGCGAACCGGTCATCACCGGCGGCCCCGGGCGGCGGCCCGCCCGCACACCCACCACATTGCCGATTCTGTCCACCGAGACTGCCATGCCCAGTTCCCGCATCCATGCGGTGACCTGATCACGCCCCAGCCGATCCTCCTCGGTCAGGGCGAGTCGACAGACTCCACCGCCGTCGATGGCGCCGATCTCCGCAAGGGCATCCAGTCGCCGAAGCAGGCGGTCCCGGTTGATGTGCAGATCCTCTATGCCCATGATGCATCGACCTCCTCCGCCGCACGACCGACGATTCTGCGATATACCTCCGGATCAGTGGCACCTTCGCTGCCGAACAGCAGCACCCGTGCCCCGGTATCGAGCCCGAGCGCTTTCCAGACCACGGGGTCATCCCGCGCTGCCAGCACCCCGGCAAGACCGGCGACTGCCGACTCCCCGGCAACCACCGGGGGATCGTTGGCGGTGCCAGCGGCAAGCAGGCGCATGCAGTCCTCTGCCGCCGCGTCCGGGAGGACCAGGACATCGTCCATGCCCTCGGCGAGAATCTCCCAGGCAAGCAGGGAAACCTCGCCACAGGCCAGACCGGCCATGATGGTATCGAGTTCACCTGCCACCGGCGTGGGCTCTCCCGCCGCGGCACTGGCGCAGATGCACGCAGCCTGGTCCGGCTCCACCACCACCATGCGCGGCCTTCCGGCACCGTATCGTCGCCAGAACGTTGCCACCACGGCCGCAGCGAAACCTCCCACTCCACCGGGAATGAACACATGTGTCGGAACCTCGCCCGCGAGCTGCTCGATGGCCTCCTCGGCCATCACCACGTAGCCCTCCATGACGTGCCGCGGGATGTCCATGTATCCCGGGTACGAGGTATCGGAGACAACGATCCAGCCATTGCGCGCGGCAGCCGCGGAAGCCTCGCGCACGGAGGCATCGTAGTTGCCGGCAGTGCGCACCACGGTGGCGCCGAAACGGGCGATTGCCGCTTCCCGGCCGGCGCTGACCGTGGCATGGATGTAAATGACGCAACGGCAGCCGAACTGCTGTGCACCCCAGGCCACGGAACGACCGTGGTTACCGTCGGTGGCGCAGGTGACGGTGACCTGCTCGGTGATCGTGCGATAGCGCCCCGCCAGCAGATCTTCGGTGGTGGCCGTCTCCCCGGTCTGCGCGTGAACGGCTGCCACCAGCATCCGGGAAACGGCATAGGCTCCGCCCAGGGCCTTGAAGCTGCCCAGGCCGAACCGCGATGCCTCGTCCTTGTACCAGAGCTGCTCCAGTCCCGCGGCGGCGGCCAGTCCCTCCAGACGGCGCAGCGGGGTCGGCACGTATCCAGGCCAGCCACGGATCTCGCTGACGGCCAGTGCAACACCGTCCGCGCTCAGTACCGCTTCCTGACGCGGACCATAGGACGCACCCGGCCGAACACCTGGATTCGGCTGGTGCCGAAGCTCGTACTCCCGTGATAACAATGACATTGCCTGAATCCTGTTTCCGCATTACACCTCCCCGGAGGAACCGTCGACCCTGCCCGCCCGCCCCGATGAACCGGGACACCGGGACGGGGCGATTCCTGCCGGGCGACGATCTCCGGTCGACGCCGCCCGGCGCGGCAGGTCCGGGGATCAGCGACGGGCGCTCGCTTCCTCGATCGAGTCCATCATCATCTCCAGCATGGTGACCCCTTCCTCGCCCAGGTTATTCTCGATCAGCTCCCGAACCTTGGGCTGGGTGAGCTCGGCAAACTCCTCGCGTGCTTCATCGCTGAGGGTGTTGACCTCCATGCCCTCGGACAGCTTCGGCAAACCTTCATCCGAGGCCTCGATCAGGCGCGAGACACTGCGACCGGCATCGGTGGCAACCCGGGACGCCCAGTCCACGATGCTGCGATGCTCGTCGGACAGCCCCTGGTAGAATTCCTCGTTCATCACCCACAGGTACGGCGTGATCAGGTGATTGCTGATGGTCAGGTAATCCTGGACCTCGTCAAACCTGGCGAAGGCGGTCTGCTGGATCGGATTCATCTGCCCGTCCGCAACACCCGTCTGCAACGCGGTGTAGACCTCGGCCCATGGCAATGGCGTGGGACGGGCGCCAAGTGCGCTCATCATTTCCTCGTGGGTGGGAAGGGTCATCGTGCGAATCCGCAGGCGTTCCATGTCCGCCACGGACTCGATCGGCCGCTGGGAATTGGTGAGCTGGAAGAAGCCACCGCTGTCCAGCAACCCCAGGGTACGCAACCCGGTTTCCGCCATGAGGTCCTCGGCCAGGTACTGGCCGAACTCACTGTCCAGCGTGATCACCTCGGTGGCCACCCCGATGTCGGGGAAGGCGAACGGCATGTCGAAGATTCCGATCTTCGGATAATGCTGGGCGATGCCTCCGGCGGACGAAATCGAGGATTCGATCACTCCGCCCCGGACCTGGGCGATGGCCTCGTGGTCCTCGCCCAGTTGCCCGTTCGGGTAGAGCTGCACTTCGATCTCGCCATTGCTGGCGGTTTCCACCAGGTTCTTGAAGACCGCCCCCATGGCGGCGGAGTGGCTCCCGGTGGGATCGGAGGGATTTAGGTGCGCAATGCGCATGGTGACCTCCGCCGCCCCCAGCGAAGCGGACACGGATCCTGCGACGGTCAGTACTGCCGCTGCCTTGCCTATGCGCTTTAATGCCTTGTTCATATCGGGTACCTCCTAGTGAATGACTCTGCCCCGGTTCACGGGGCACCGTACGGGTGGCGGCATATCCGGAAACCGGCGCTACGCTCCGTCGCCGAATCCCTTCGCGGACCCCGGATCCGCCTCACCTCCATGCTCCATCATTGCTTTTTCGCGCTCTGCTGTTGCATGCCCGGCCGCCTCGGGGCGGCCGGGCAGTGCCTGCTCCGGCAGTGTCCTGCCGGCCCGGGACGCGTCGACGATTGCGCGGTATCAACAACCTCGATCACCACCGTCAAGGCCCCTAGAATCCAAGTAATCGCGGCACAGTCATGGCGATGGGCTCCCAGTAGGCCACCAGGAAGAGAATCGCGATCTCCGCGAGAATGAACGGCCAAAGCGCCCGGGTAATGGCCTCCACCCGTTCACCGGTGACCGAGGCAATCACGAACAGACATGCCCCCACCGGGGGCGTCATCAGCGAGATGCTCAGGGCGAGAATGATGATGATGCCCGCGTGGACCGGATCCAGCCCGATGGCCAGTGTCAGCGGCGCCAGCACCGGCGCCAGGATGATCAGCGCGGCGTTGATGTCCATGAAGAGCCCGACCAGCAGTAGCAACGCCAGCAGCATGGCGATGACCACGTAGGGGTTCTCGGACACCGTCAGAAACCCCTCGGCGATCATCTGCGGCACCTGGTTGAAGGTCATCCACCAGCCCAGGATGGTGGCCGAGGCGATGATGAGGAAGATAACGCCGGTGATCAGCGCGGTGCGGGCCAGCATTTCGTACATGGCGCGCCAGGTGATGTTCCGGTAGAAGATCAGCCCGACCACCAGGGCATAAAACACCGCCACCGCGGAGGCCTCCGTCGGCGTCGCCCAGCCGCCCAGAATGGAAACCAGGATGAACAGCGGCAGGATCAGCGCCAGAATGCTGCCCCGGAATTCCCGCAGTATCACCCGCAACTGGGGGCGTCCTTTGGCCTTGGGCAGATTCAGGCGCTTGCCGAGCAGTACGATCACCAGCATCCCGGAGGCGCACAGCAACAATCCGGGAACGATGCCCGCCGCGAACAGCCCGGCGATGGATACCCCCATGATGGCCCCGTAGATGATCGCCAGTGTCGACGGCGGAATGATGGGACCGATGATGGAACCCGCCGCCGTCACCGCACAGGCGAACGGTCCGGAATAGCCCGCCTTGCGCATGGCCGGCACCATCGTATTGCCGAATGCCGCGGCATCGGCGGTGGCGGAGCCCGTCAGTCCGGCAAACAGTACCGAGGCCACCATGTTGGAATGGGCCATTCCACCCCGCAACCAGCCCACCAGGGACTCGGCGAACCGCACCAGACTGAGTGTCAGTCCGGTGCGGTTCATGATCTCCCCGGCCAGGATGAAGAACGGCATCGCCAGGAAGGGAAACAGGTCCAGGCCGGAGAAAAAGCGCGCCGGCATCATCTGCAGGAAACGGCCGCCACCCATGTCCATCAGACCCACCAGCCCCGCCACCCCCAGGACGATGCCAACCGGCATTCCAAGAATCAGGAGGATGAAGAAAGCCAATGCGACGTAGAGCATTTTCAGTCCCCCGCGACAGCGGTATCGCCCGTCATGTGCGTTCCGCTGCCGGTCTGACGTCCCTGGCGAAGAGATCGTGTATTGCGAGCAACACAAGCTGGATGCAGGCCAGTGCCGCCGAGATGGGAATCACGAGGTTCGGGTAGGCCCTGGGCACACCAAAGATCATGGTGACCTGGTAGAACCCCTGCTGAACGAACCCGATGCCGTAATAGAACAGCACGCCGAAAAAGATCAGCCCGATGACGTCAAACGCCAGGGCCAGCAGCTTGCGCAGCGGTCGGGGAAACAGATCGAAGAACAGCAGGATACCGATGTGCTGCCGCCGTCCGATCCCCACCGAAACCGCCAGCAGCGCAACCCAGATCATCAGGTAGCGCGCCAGTTCCTCGGTGAAGGTCAATCGCCAGGGCAGGACATAACGGGCCAGCATGCCGAGCCAGACATCCAGCACCAGGAGAACCAGCACCACCACGCACAGCCGCTCGACCCACACCGTCAGCCTGCCGCTTGCGGCAAGAGCAAGCGCACCAACCCTCTCCACAGCCCCTCCCGCGGTTCCGTGACATGCTGGTTACTACAGGTATAAAACACGTGTTTCGCATCGTCAACATTGATGAATCACGTGTTCCATTGCAGTGCATGATGCTGCGTGCACGCCCCACAACGGTGCGTGCACGGGCTAGCGGGAAAAGGTTTCAGCCAAGGATACCAAGCACGTTGCCGCCGTCGTGGCTGATAACCTGGCCAGTCATGTAGGAACTGCGCGGCGAAAGGAGCCAGGCGGCAAGGCCACCGAGTTCGTCCGGTCTGCCGAAACGCCCCACCGGAATCCCGGCCTCCATGCGTGCCCGCGTCTCCTGCTCGCCGACGCCCCAGCTCTGCTGCCGGGAGCGGACCAGGCGCTCGATTGCGGCAGTATCATGATTCCCGGGGGCAAGCACGTTCACCGTCACTCCTTCCGCCGCAAGCTCCAGGGACAGGGTCTTCGCGAATCCGACAACCGCAGCGCGCATGGTATTGCTCTGGGCCAGTCCCGGAATCGGCTGCTTCACACCCTGGCTTTCGATGAACAGGATGCGTCCGTAGCCCGCCTCCCGCATCAGCGGCAGCACCCGGGTAGTGAGCTGCGCCTTCCAGCGGAACACCAGGTGGAAGGCCGCATCCCATTCCTCCCCCGTGGTGTCGGCGGCGGCACCGACGGGTGGCCCGCCCGCATTCAGCACCAGGCCCGCCGGCGTGCGACCGTCGAGCGCCCGCACGATCGCGTCCACGCCCTCCTCGGTGGTGACATCGACGGCAACTGGAATGCATTGATCGGGAAACCCGGACCGCAGGGAATCGAGTTTCTCCGGCCTGCGTGCCGCCGCCAGGACGCTTGCGCCCTCCTGCATGAGTGCAATCGAGGTGGCACGGCCAAGTCCTTCAGACGCGCCACAGACAATGAATCGTTCCCCGGCGATGTCGAGATCCATCAACCCCTACTCCATACAGTGCTGGTGCCCCCGGGCCACCCGTGGCGACTCCGTGCGTGCGCCAAACATTCCACAGCTGCCGAGCCCACGCAAGCAGCCAATCCGGGAGCGGCGGGCGCAATGCCTTGCCCGGCGGCAGCGACCAGCCAGGACCGCCGTCACCCACCGCGGCATCCCACCAAAGTATGCGCCTGATATCTCCCCGGGCAGTGCCAATGGTAAAGTGAAGACTTGAGTTTACTGACCTTTCAGGAGAAAGCCCATGCAGGCTCGTGTCGCTCACGGAACCTTCGTCATCGAACGCCACTACCCGGCAACCCCGGAGAGGGTTTTTGCTGCCTTTGCGGAGCCGGAGAAGAAGCGACGCTGGTTTGCGGAGGGGGAAGGATTCATCGTCGACGAATACGAACTGAATTTCCGCGTCGGAGGCAGGGAACGTGCGCGTTTCCGGATGGCCGGCAACGATCAGGGTGCACCAATCGGCAATGACACGACCTACCTGGACATCATCAGGAACCAGCGTATCGTCCTTGCGTATTCCATGAGTGCGGGCGGACAACCCTTCTCCGCGTCTCTCACCACGATCGAACTACTGGAGAAGAATGGCGGAACCACGCTCGTCCATACCGAGCAGGGCGCATTCTTCGAGGGATCCGATGGGCACGAGATACGCGAGCACGGCTGGCGTACCCTTCTCGAAGCACTGGCGAATGAGCTCGCCCGCTAGGGCGACAGGTGGCCATGCAACAGGACAGTGATCTGGATCGAGCCTTTCGCGCCCTTGGGGATCCAACCCGCCGGGCGATCCTGGAACGGCTCAGCGCCGGGCCCGTGGCGGCATCGCACCTCGCAGGACCACTCGACATCTCGGTAGCCGCCGTTCTCCA
>SLLM01000158.1 GCA_007134055.1 Ectothiorhodospiraceae bacterium
AGGTGGCGGCGCGCCTGGAGGAATTGAAACAGACGGGTGTCGGTATCGCCGTGGATGACTTCGGTACCGGCTACTCCTCGCTTGCCTATTTTCGGCGTTTCCCGGTGGACTCCCTTAAGATCGACAAGAGCTTCATCGCCGAAGTGACGTGGAATGTGGATTCCGCCGAGATCGCCAGGGCAATCGTGGCCATGGGCCAGAGCCTGCGCATCCGCGTCATTGCCGAAGGCGTGGAGACGGTGGGCCAGCTCCGTTTTCTGCAGCGACAGGGATGTGACTGGATGCAGGGATTTCTCCTCGCGCGGCCGATGACTGCCGAAGGGCTTGCGGATGTGGTGGTTGCCGACCTGCGCTTGCCGGGTCTCACCTGGGAGGAGATGGCGCCAAGGGTGTTGATTCTGTCGCGGGATGAGCGCTTCAGGAGGCAAGTGGAGGCCGCAGTGGCCGGATTCGCGCTGGATGTCACCCATGGCTCGGCATTCGACGAGGCGATGGAATGCCTGTCGGCGGATCGGGTTGTACTGTTGCTTGTCGACTTGCGGTTCAAGGGCCCTTCGTTCGCCCGAATCGCCGGGAGCGTACGTGATCTGTATCCCTGGGTGACCGTGGCGGCCGTGGCGGCGGGCAATGCCGCGACGACGACACCCATCATCGACGACTACGTCGCTGGATATCCCAGGGTTCGGCTCCCTGGTGATGAAGCGGCACTCGATCGGATACTGCGAAGCGCCACTCGCCATCAGGAACCGCTTCGAGAGTACCGGTAGCGGCGAGGGCCGCACTCGCCGGCTCAGCGTCAGGGCTTGCCGGATGGGGGGCAATAGTATTCCGTTAGCATGGTGACGAATTCCCGCGTGCGCCGGCTATCCAGCGGGCCGCCCTCGCTGTCACCGGTGAACTGGCGCCGAACCACTACCGGCCAGCCTTGGGTGGCGGTCTTCAGTGCGTCCAGCGTCCCCCACCAAACGATCTCGAGATACGGCCTGGCAACGGCATTGCATGCCGTCCGGTTGTCCTCGCTCGGGCCGGTGATCTCCAGGGGCACGAGACTCGAGCGCATTCGATCCTTGACGCTTGCAATCCGCGCCGGACCCAGGCCGTGTCGTCCTGCCTCCATGCGCAACAGGAACTGGCCAAGCTCCGCGTTGTCCCCGAACCAGGAGGCGAGAATCCTGGCGGAGCCACTGGCGGGTGAGCTGGTGAACAGCCAGATGCGGTGACGCAGTGGGTCCCGCCGCCGAAGGATTTCGTTGACCTCCTCTGGCGAGGCGCCTTCCCATTCATACATCGCGTACCCCGTTCGCACACCAGCGGTGTGGTTGTGTCGCGGCACATGCCAGGCATAATGCGGCACTTGTGCCCCGATTCATGGATCAATGATGGATCTCTCGTTTCCGTTTCCCGAACCGCAGGCAGGCATGCCGCAGCGAATCCGCCCGGGAGTGCGGCTGTTGCGCATGCCACTTCCCTTCGCACTGGATCATATCAATCTCTGGCTCCTGGGCGAGGGTGGTTCGTGGACGCTGGTAGACACCGGCATTGCCACGGATGAATGCAGGGTGCTGTGGCAGGAGCTACTGGACAAGCCCGCGTGGGGAGATCCCGAACAGGTTCTGGTGACCCACTTTCATCCCGATCATTTCGGGCTCGCTGGCTGGTTCAGTTCCGTTCGGGGCGCCCGGATTCTCATGAGCGCCGGGGAGCAAGCCATGGCCCGTCGTCTCCGGGCGAGGGAGGATGACGAACACGCCGGCAAGGTGGTGGGACTTTTCTCGGAGCACGGCCTTGATGCCGGTTTCGTGAGTCTGTTGCGGAAACGCGGCAACGGCTATCGCCGGATCATCACGGAACCGCCGGAGGGGATGACGACCGTCGCCGCCGGGCAGTCCCTCGTCATGGGCGAGCGTCATTGGATGCTTCTCGGCGGCAACGGCCATTCCCCGGAACACATCTGTCCCTACGATCCCGAGAACGGTGTGCTGATCTCCGGGGACCAGGTGCTACCCACCATTTCAAGTAACGTCAGCGTTGGCCCCGATGCACCAGAGGCGGATCCGCTGGGGGATTTCCTGTCGTCCCTGACGAGGCTGCGGGAACTGCCGGCAGATACGCTGGTCCTCCCCAGCCACGGGCTGCCGTTCGTCGGCCTGCGGCAGCGTATCGACGATCTGCACAGCCACCACGAGGAACGTCTGGAGCGAATCCGCGACGCCTGCATCCGGCCCTGCACCGCGGCGCAACTGCTGCCGGTGCTGTTCAATCGTGCGCTGGATGGACATACGGTCTATTTCGCGATGGGGGAATCCATCGCGCATCTGCATTACCTGTGGTTGCGGGGAGAGCTGGTGCGATACCGGGATGACGCGGGATGTTACCGGTTCAGTGCTGCGTGACGGTATGCTGTGCAATCCGGGCACGGGTATTCGGGAAAGATCTGGGGGTAGTCAGCCACTATGGCAAAACAGCGGATTTACAAGGTGATCTTCTTTAACCAGGGACAGGTGTACGAGGTTTACGCCCACCGGGTTGCCCAGGGAAGCCTGATGGGCTTCGTGGAGGTCGAACAGCTCAGTTTCGGTGAACGCAGCCAGCTTGTGGTCGATCCTTCCGAGGAGCGCCTGGCATCGGAGTTCGAAGGCGTGAGCCGCACGTACATTCCCATGCATGCGGTGATCCGGATCGACGAGGTCGAACGCGTGGGAACCGGCAAGATCACCGACGCCAAGGGCAACGTCACTCCATTCCCCGTGCCGGGCTTCGGCCCGGGACCAGGCCCCCAGCGTTGAATCCCTTGCGGGATACGGCGTGGTCGTTTACCCTTCTGCCCTCGCTCGTCACCGAACATGGCCGAGCATATGGAGAGGTGTCCGAGCGGTCGAAGGAGCACGCCTGGAAAGCGTGTGTGCGGTAACCCCGTACCGAGGGTTCGAATCCCTCCCTCTCCGCCACGCAAACGACAACGGCTCCCGCAAGGGGGCCGTTTTCGTTTGCGTCACGATGGGGATTCGAACCCTCGGCATAGAAAATTCGGGTTCGACGACCGAGCGTGCGCGAGGGAGGACGCCGCCGGGAGGCGGGATCAGCGCGGTTCGGCGCGAATCCTCGATCCGTCCTCAATCCGATCACCGGGATGCGTGATGACCAGCTCGCCCGGGGCCACGCCCTCGAGTACCTGGGTACGCAAGCCGCTGCGCCGACCGATTTCCAACGGGCGCAGCTCGGCGCGCCCGCTACGGGCCACGAAGACCACCCATCGGTCCTCGTCCCGGAACAGGGCGCTGGAAGGTAGCTGCACCACGTCATCGTCCTCCCAGAGAATGAATCGTCCCTCCACCCGATAGCCTTCCCCCAGGTTCTGCCATTTTTCCCGCGGGGAAGTGATGTGCACCATGACAGGGACGCGCTGCTCTTCCACACCCAGAGCGGAGACGCGCTCAAACCCCCGTGGTTCGACACGCCGTACCTCTCCTTCCAGAGTCTCGTCGCCTCCCCAGCGTTCCAGGAGCACGCGCATGCCGGAGCGGACGCGCACCGCATCCATGGACAGCAGGTTGATTCGTACTTCCAGTGCCGCCAGGTCGCCGATCTCCAGCACGGGGTCGCCTTGCTGGATCGGCCCCTCGCAACAGCGGTGGCGGTTGATGATGGTGCCGTTGATTGGTGCGCGCACGCCCAGTGAGGGTTGGGTCTCCGGTGATCGCTCGCCATCCGCGATGGCGAGATTGGCCCGGGCGGCTTCCAGTTCAAAGCGCGCCACTTCAGCGGCATGGCGCGCCCGCCGTTCCGCCGCCCGACTGGCATCCCGCTGGGCCCTGCTGCGTTCCATGGCTTCGGTGGAAATGAACTGTTGGGCGTGCAGATCCAGGTTGCGTGCGTACTCTGATTCCGCGAACTCGCGCTGCGTGCGCTGGATCTCCACCTCCGCCTCTGCCAGTTCCAGACGTGCGCGGGCTGCGGACACCGCCTCCCTGGCCTGTTCCCTGGCGCGGGGATCAAGGGCGGGGGAGGGCAGGGCCTCCAGTTCGAATACGACGTCGCCGGCGGTGACTTCGTCGCCCGGTTCCAGGGTGACGCGACGAAGGTAACCGCCGATCGGCGCAGAGACCGTATGCGGATTCCGTAGCTGCGCCCGGCCTTCATCTTCCACGTACTCCGCGAAGTAGCCGCGCTGCACTTCGCTGACACTGACTGGCACCGGAGATGGCATTAGCGCAACGGCCAGGAGGCCAAGCACGGCGAGGCCTGCGAGAACGGTGACGATTTTCTTACGCATGCTCATGGTTCAGGCCTTATTCAACGGTTTTGAGTGCTGACACCATGTCCAGGCGATGGAGGCGACGGGCGATCAGCAGCATGGAAAACGCGGATGCGAGAAGCACGCCGGCGGCGGCAGAGGCGTATGTACGAGGTGTGATGATGAACGGAATACGCAGGAGATCCATGCTCAGCGCCTGGTTCAGGAGGAACGCGAAGCCGGTGCCGAGGAGCCAGCCTACCGGGATCGCGAGCAGGGTAAGCAGCATCATTTCGCCGATCAGAATCCAGGACACTTCTCCGCGGGTAAACCCCAGCACCCGCAGCGTTGCCAGTTCCCGGGCGCGTTCGGCGAAGGCAATGCGGGCATTGTTGTAGACGACGGCAAAGGCAATGCAGCTCGCGAGCAGCAGCAGGATGCCCATGAGTACCAGCACGGTGTCTTCAATGTAGGCGCGGATGGCGCTTTCCGCCTGGCCGATCAGGCCGATGCCTGCCAGTCGGGGTATCCCGTGCAGGCTGTCGAACAGCTCCTGCTCGCGACTGCGATCCGTCAGTAACCAGGCGCCGGATATCGCCGGCCCTTCCGCCATGAGCCGATTCAGGGCTCGTCGCTCCATGTAGGCGCTCACTCCGATCGGTTCCGCGACAACCGCTGCGAGCTGGACCCGGACGGTGCGCCTGTGCCCCTCGAGGATTTCTACGTCCACGTTGTCGCCGGGACGCAGGGCGAGATGATCTGCGAGGTGGTCGGTCATGACCAGCCCCTGCGACGGCAGGACTACGGGCTGATTGTCCACATCGATCAGGCTGCGTAGCTGCGGATCCGGATCCGTGCCGAGAATGGCCGAGCGGTATTCACGACGGCCGTTGCGTAGACGTACCGGAACGCTTCGGTAGGTTTCCACGTGCACGACTCCCGGCTGGTGCCGCAGTTCGGCGGCGGCCCGCTCCGGAGTTGGGTCGGTGAATGTGAGATGCACGTCGGCTTTCTGTACCAGGCGGTACTGGATGTCGATCATGTGATCGACGGCATTGAACTGGTAGCTGCCTACCAGCAGCAGGGATGCGGACAGGCCGATACCCAGCACGGACATGCAGGACTTGAAACGGTGCCGACTCAGGTTGCGCAGGATGATCCGGCTGGGCTGGTCCAGCAGGCTACCGAGCCGGGACCGCTCCAGCCAGCCGGGCCCGAAGTCCTCCGGTGCGGGTGGTCGCATTGCCTGTGCCGGAGGCAGACTTACCGCATCCGTTACCGCCCGCCAGGTGCCAAGCGCCGCCGCGGCGAAGGCGACGGCACCCGCGAGCAGAATCACCCGGGGCCGGAGCCGGAAGGTCATTTCGGGAAACCGGAAGTATTCGGTGTAGAGCGTCGCGAGAGCGTCCGCAGCCCAGGCGCCGAACAGGATGCCAAGTGCCGACCCCGCCAACACGATCAGGCCCGTGAGGATTCCGTAGTGCAGGCCAATGCGCCGGTTGCCGTAGCCGAAGGCCTTGAGAACCGCCACATCCTGCCGCTGGGTCCGTACGATCCGGTTCAACAGGACGCTGAGCAGGAATGCCGATACGCCCAGGAAGATCCCTGGCAACACGACCGCCATCACCCGCAGCTGGTTGAGTTCCTCCGAGAGGAAGCGATGGGAGGGCAACTCGTCCCGATCGTGGGCACCCACGCCACCATAGCGTTCAAGCAGGCCGTCCAGGGCGTCGATCACTGGTGCGGGTTCTGTCCGCGCCTGCAGGGTTGCGACCACGCTGTTGAAAGCGCCATCCATGCCGTAGGCACTGGCGAGCGCCCGGCGGTTCATCCACAGGACGCCGAAGCGCTCGTAGTCGGGGAGGAGATCGGCAGGGCCGATCTGGTAGACGAACTCGGGTGACAGCGCCACGCCGCTCACCGTCAGGGTCTCCAGCCGGTTGCGGATGATGGCGCGGATGGAATCGCCCGGAGCGAGGTCATGGGCTTCCGCGAAGGGCTCGCTGATCAGTACCTGATCATTGCGCTCGGGATCCGGCAGGCTTCCCTGACGCAGGTACAGCCGGTTGATGTCCGGCTGCCGCCCGTCCGGGATGGAGAGCACCACGCCGCGGACGGGGTCGCTGAAGCCCGGTACCTCCAGGCGCACTGTAGCTCGTACGCGGGTATCCACCTGGTTGATTCCGGGAATGGTCGCAAGGCGTTCCGCCAGCCCCTCCGGAGCGCGCTTGAGGTCAGCGAAGATCTGGGCGAACTGGTGATCCCTGTAGAATCGGTCCTTGGTCAGACTGATTGCATCCAGCGTGGTCACCGAGACAATCAGGGTCATGACGCCCGCCGCGATCACCGTGCCGATGGCGGCTGTCTGTCCTCCCATGGAGAGGATGTCGCGCAGCAGCTTCCGGTGCAGTGTACCCATCCGGGTCACCAGCTCAGTTCCGAGGGTTCCCGGCGGGTAGCGTTCACATGGATCTCGGAGACACGGCCGTCACTCAGGCGGACAACCCGGTGGGCCATCTCGCCGATTACCATGTTGTGGGTGATCACCGCCGTTGTCGTCCCCATCGTCCGGTTCACATGGGCGAGCGCTTCCAGGACCTGGACTCCGGTGGCGGAATCCAGAGCCCCGGTGGGTTCATCGCAGAGCAGGACCGCGGGCTGCTTCGCGATCGCGCGGGCAATGGCCACCCGCTGCTGCTCGCCACCCGAGAGCTGCGAGGGGAAGTGGTCTATCCGCGCGCCCAGGCCCACCAGCTCCAGCGCCTCCTCCGGCGGCATCGGGTTGCGACTGATCTCCGTCACAATGGCCACATTCTCGCGGGCGGTGAGGCTGGAGATGAGGTTGTAGAACTGAAAGACGAAACCGACATGATCCCGGCGAAAGGCGGTGAGGACCCGGTCGGTTGCCTGCACCAGATTCTGTTCGCCATACAGGACTTCTCCCGCCGTGGCGCTGTCCAGCCCTCCGAGGATGTTGAGCAGTGTGGACTTGCCCGAGCCGGAAGCACCGAGCATTACGGTGAACTCCCCGGCGAAGAGCTCCAGGTCGACGCCGCGCAGGGCGTGGATTTCCGTCTCGCCCATGCGGTAGACCTTGGTCACGCCGCGGGCGGAGAATACCGTTTCTCTGGTTACCCAGGGTGCGTGCATGTCTTCATGTCGGGCAGAGCTGATCGCCTGGAACAGGCGCCAGTATCGCGCAACCTGCCGCGTCTCGCTTGATGCAGGTCAATCCGCTATCGGTGGAGCCGTCCACTCGCGGACCTACTTCCGTTGGTTCCGCAGGGTTACTGCATGGTGCCAACATGTTGCGCGATGCCTTCCTGTCGAAACGGGACACGTTCCGGCGACAAGACAGGGAACATTCAGCAGACCGCGGCAACGGAGGACAGTCATGCAGCAAGGCAGGATTCAGAGGATCACCCCTTTTCTGTGGTTCGAGCGTAACGCGGAGGCGGCGGCGGAGTTCTACGTCACCGTCTTCCCCGACTCAAGAATTCGTCGGTTGCATCGATTCAGCGAGGAGGCTGCACGGGTGTCCGGCAAACGTCCGGGCGAAGTGATGACGGTATCATTCGAACTCGAAGGCCAGGAGTTCGTGGCGCTCAATGGTGGCCCCTGTTTCCAGATCAATGAAGCGGTGTCATTCGTCGTCAATTGCCGGAACCAGCAGGAAGTGGATTACTACTGGGACAAGCTCTCCGACGGTGGTGAGGAAGAGGCGCAGCGCTGCGGCTGGCTCAAGGACCGTTACGGAGTCACCTGGCAGGTGGTTCCCGAGCGTCTTCTGGAACTGCTGGATGATCCCGATCCACAGCGGCCCGAACGGGTCATGCAGGCGCTGATGTCCATGAAGAGGATTGACATCGCCGCCCTTGAACAGGCCTAGCCTGGTGGTGAAACCGCTCGGGGACCGCTTAAAGCCCTCGGGTAGCACCCTGACGGCCTCCTGCCGGGCGGGATGAAGGCGCTCAGGGTGTCGCAGGGGTTGCGAAGATTACGGCGTGCATGATCCTCCCCGGCAATAACGTGAACGCGCCGGCGCCCAGCAGGGCGAAAACGAACAGGCTCGTCATGGTTTGGCGGTGCAGCCGCACGTTGCCCCTCCGGATGGCAATGACGGCAACGGCCAGCATCGCCAGGGTCAACACGGAAAGCAGGTGGATGGGGCTCCAGATGCCGATGATCCGCCCCTGGTGAATGAAGAAGGACGACAGGGCCACTACCGCCATGAGGCCTACCCAGGAAACGCCCACCACGCGGTGGGCCATATTTCCCCGGGGCAGCACGAACTGGCACAGTCCCAGCAGCAGTGCGAGCACCGCGGCATATGTGTGCAGTTGGATCGCCGGTGAGCTGGTGAGTAGCGGTTGCAGGTTCATCGGTGGAAACCTTATGCATCACGTTTCATAATAGTGGCATTGCGGAGACGGATATGCAACCCGATGCATAAGAGATGACACTTCGCTTTGCTCTCCTGGCAGCCCTGCACGAGGAACCGGCGACGGGCTATGATCTCAATCGACGCTTCCGTGACCGCCTTGGGCACGTATGGAACGCCAGTCACCAGCAGATCTACCGGGAGCTCGCCCGCATGCTCGACGAAGCGCTGGTCGCCGTGCAGCCGGTACCACAGGCGGACAGGCCTGACAGGAAGGTCTACCGTGTCACCCAGGGCGGAAAACGGGCGCTGCAGGCCTGGCTGACGGAAGGTCACCCGCGGCCGGCGATCCGGGATCCGTTCCTGGTAAAGCTCTTTGCCGGAGAGTTGCTCAACGACGCCGACCTGGAGCGGGATCTGGCCGAACTAGAAGCGCATTACCGCGAACGGCTGCGGACCTACCGGAGCCTGGAACGGCGATGGTTTCCCGATGAACGAAATCTCTCCAGGCACTACCGCCTGCAGTACATGGCCTTGCGGCGGGGTATCCTGACGGCAGAGTCCTGGCTGCAATGGGCGGCGGAGATGCGCGAACGAATGCTGCTCTCGGCTCGGGGTGCGAGTAAAGGGAATGGATAAGCCTGAGGCAGGGCCCGTGCGCGTTCTCGCGTTCGACGTGTTCGGTACCGTCGTGGATTGGCACGGTTCCATTGTCCGGGAACTCGATGCCATGGGGCTGGGGGTGAGTGCCGCAGAGTTCGCCCGGGCCTGGCGGGCCGGTTACAAGCCCGCCATGCAGCGGGTCATGTCCGGTGAACTGGGTTGGACGTTGCTCGATGACCTGCACCGGATGATCCTCGACGACGTCCTCCGGCGATTCGCTGTACGGGGGCTTGACGAGTCGCGGATACGGCACCTGAACCGGGTCTGGCACCGGCTGGATCCCTGGCCGGACTCCGTGTCGGGCCTTGCCCGGCTGAAAGCACGTTTCATGATCTGTTCGCTGTCCAACGGCAACATCGGCCTGTTGGCCGGGATGGCCAAGCACGCCGGCCTCCCCTGGGACTGCATACTCTCGGCGGAGGTCTTCCGCGCCTACAAGCCGGATCCTTCCACCTACCTCGGGGTTGCGCGGATCTTTGATGTTGCGCCCGCAGACGTGCTGATGGTGGCGGCTCATCACGACGATCTGGCTGCTGCGCGGGACTGTGGGCTGCAGACGGCATACATTGAACGACCGCTGGAATTCGGTCCGGACCAGCCCAAGGACGTATCGCCACGGGCGGAGAACACGCTGCACGCGCAGAATCTGGAGGAGCTGGCCGATATGTTGGGCTGCTGATGCGGCCCGTACCCGAGAGCCACCATGGAGGACTGTATGAGCACCGGGAATGATCCAGTGTCGGCCTTGCTCGAGATTTCCTCGGCCACCATTTCCACGGTGTTGCTGAAGAAGGGCCTGCGCAACGTCTGGATGCGCGGTTGCCGCCCGCTGCGTCCCGGGCAATCGCGCATCGCCGGCCCCGCGTTTACCCTGCGCTTCATCCCCGCGCGCGAGGATCTGGCGACGCCGGCTGCCTGGGCGTCGCCACGGTCCACCCGTGCGGCGATTGAGGAGATGCCGCCCGGTGCGGTAGCGGTGGCCGACACCGCAGGCATCACGGATGCCGGAATATTCGGTGACATTCTCTGCGAGCGGATGCAGCGGCGGGGTGTCACCGGTCTCGTGACCAGTGGCGTGGTCCGTGATGGCGCCGGCGTGCTTGCAACCGGACTGCCGGTGTGGAGCAGCGGCCTGGCGGCACCGCCATCGCTGGCCTCATTGACATTCGCAGGCTGGCAGGAACCGATCGGGAGCGGAGGTGTTGCCGTATTGCCGGGCGACATGGTTGTTGCGGACGGGGACGGCGTCGTGGTGATCCCGGCCGCCCTGCTCGAGGAAGTCGTCGACGCATCTGTGGAGCAGGAGCGGCTGGAAGCATGGATCATGACCCGGGTGCAGCGGGGGGAGGCCCTTCCAGGTCTGTACCCGCCGAACGAGCGGAACTGGCGGCGGTACCGGGAGGAGTGCCTGCGGACGGGGAAGTACGGTGTTGACTACGCCTTTCTGAGCGAGCTGGAAGGCGGGTGCCGGACGACTGGGTATGTGCCCGCGGCCGGTGTCAGCCGTAGCGGTGTGACGATCGCCACCGGGTTCGATCTGGGTCAGCGTGAGGAAGCCGACCTGCTGCGCCTGGATTTTCCCGCGCCACTGATCGCCAGGCTGGCACCGTATCTGGGAAAACAGGGCAGGAAGGCGCAGCAGTTTCTGCAGCGCAATCCGCTGGAGATATCCGAGGAGGAAGCGCGGCAGATCGATGCCGCGGTCATCAACGATCATCTGGAGAGATTGCGGGAGCGGTACGTCTCTGCCCCCGACAACGCACAGCGCGTGCCCTTCACTCGGTTGCCCCCCGCTGCACAGACGGTGATTGCTTCCGTGTCCTTTCAGTACGGACTCGCCCTCGACCGGCGAACGCCGCGCTTCTGGCGTGCGGCCACCGCCCAGGACTGGGATGCCGCCGTTGCCGAACTGGAGGATTTCGGCGATGACTACCCCACCCGCAGACAACGCGAGGCGGCGCTGCTGAAACAGGTCCTCGTCTGAGCGCGGATGGTTGATGGCTCGGCAAGCGACTAGGCCGTCGGCGCATGGCGAGTCTGCCATTAGGGAATCGATGCCAGAGTCAGCAACCTGGCCAGGGACCGGTATGTCCTCCCCGGCGATCGCGCCCGCATTCTCGCGTTGCTGGAACGTGACAGCTTCGTGGAGAGCTTCGAGGCCGAGGTCTACCGCATCGGCACCCGCTCGCCGCCGAGGCAGTGCGTGAACCAGCGCTGGATCGTCGTCACCATCACGCGTTGGGCCTCGTGATCTCCGGCGATCGCAGGAACGACCGCGCCATCGACGAAGCCTCGAAAACGCTGGATATTCCAGTGCTCCTGACTATCGTGCCGGAGGTCGGAATCATCGGTGATCCTCGCCTCGTTCGCCGACCCGAGCATGAGTGGAAGTGCGGAAGCGTCCCGGTCGAGTTCAGTGGAGCCAGCTTGATATCGGCACGATCACCTGCCGCTTCCCCGGGGTCCAGTGCGTCATGCGGTGGCCTTAGATGCCAGTTGCGGAGCGTCCTGTTCCACAGGCGATAGGTCAGCTGTCGCGGGGTCTGGCGGCGAATGCTGTCCACATAGCTGTAGAGATCCAGAGGTCTCATGGCCAAGGATGGCGTGTTTCCGCAGGGGTGCCGTGATCCCATCCATGAGTTATACTAAACGTTCGTGTAGACGTACGTACCTGATGGCGTACAATTGGTGAAAAGTTGAACACGCAAGAGGTGCGTCATGACCGGAATTACTGCTACTGAGGCGCGCAGCAACCTTTATCGGTTGATCGATGAAAC
>SLLM01000303.1 GCA_007134055.1 Ectothiorhodospiraceae bacterium
AACAGGTGCGAAGCAGCGGTGTGCCGCCAGGCAAGCTGTGCTTCGAGATCACCGAGACTGCCGCCATAAGGAACCTGACCTCGGCAACCCGTTTCATCGCAGAACTGAAGGCCCTGGGGTGTCAGTTTGCCCTGGACGACTTCGGCAGCGGCCTGTCGTCATTCGCGTACCTGAAGAACCTTCCCGTGGACTATCTGAAGATCGATGGTCTGTTCGTCAAGGATGTCGTGGACGATCCGATCGATTATGCCCTCGTGAAATCCATCAACGAAATCGGACAGGTCATGGGCAAGCGCACCATTGCCGAGTTCGTGGAAAACGAGGCCATTCTCAAACTGATCCGGCAGATCGGCGTGGATTATGCCCAGGGGTTCGGTATCGGCAAGCCCGTTCCACTGTCGGCGCTGGATCTCTCCTGAGCCACCCTGCCGGACGTCGTGCGTATTCCGGGCTACTGCATGCTGCCGGCCAGGTCCGCCAGCGGATGCTCTCCGGTCCAGGGCGGCAGAAAGTATTGTTCCACGGTGGCCGGTTCCACCTCCTCAAGGCGCCGGGGAGACCAGCGGGGGTTCCCGTCCTTGTCGATCAGCAGGGCGCGGACGCCTTCCGGAAAATCGCTTTGCTGGCAGCAGCGCATCGCGATGACCAGATCAAGCTGCAGCACCTCCCGCAGGGACAGGTGACGGCAGCGCCGGAATTGCTCCAGCACCAGGGCGAACGTCGTTGGTGAACCTGCGGCCACGCGTTCCGCGCAGGGAAGGTACCACTCGTCATCCTGGGCTGCCGCGGCAAGGGCGTCCCGCAGGGGGAGGGGGGCGCGATGGTCGGTAACGGCATTGATGGATTCAATGCGATCCAGGAATCCTGATGTACCGCCTTTCGTGCGGAAATCCTGCAGCAGGCGGCTGACCGCTTCGTGATTCCGGACAGGATCCGGCCCGAGAGGCAACCGTGTCAGCAGACCGAACAGGTTGGCGTGATCCTCGTCGGACATGCGGTAGTCCGCAAGACCGCACCGGGTCGCGTCCAGCGGCCCCAGTCGCGCTCCGGTCAGACCGCAGAAGAGACCGAGCCGGCCGGGCATGCGTTGCATGAACCATGCGGCGCCCACGTCCGGGAACAGACCGATGCCGATCTCCGGCATGGCGAGAACGGCGCTATCGGTGACGACGCGATGGCTGGCGCCCTGCATCAGACCCAGGCCGCCTCCCATGATGACGCCGTGGCACCAGGCCAGGATCGGTTTGGGGAAGGTGTGGATGAGATGATCCAGCCGGTACTCGGCGGCAAAGTAGCGCTGGGCCACGGCAAGGTCGCCCGCGGCGATGGCATCGGTCATGTTCCGGATGTCACCCCCGGCACAGAATGCACGGTCCCCGGTGCCCTGGAGGACAACCAGGGCGACCCGTTCATTCGCCGCCCATTCGTCCAGCTGCCGGTGGAGCAGCTCGATCATGCGGATATCAAGGGAGTTCAGGCGGGAGGGGTTGTTCAGCGTGGCGATACCGATGGAATACCCGCCACAGGGAATGCTATCAAACAGCACCGGATCTGCCGTCATGGTTCTCCTATCCTCCGTGGCTGTCATCGCACCGGCTGTGAAGCGATCGCACCGATACCGCGGCCGGAGACCCGGGCGGACCTCCGGCCGCGGTGGGCGGAGCTTCATTCGGATGCCAGTTCGGCACTCCAGCGATTGGCGATGGACGGGAATCGCTGGATGACGTAAAGGTCGGCCGTGATGTCTGCCGTGGCCTTCAGGAGTACATCGGGTTCGTCCTCGGCCATCCGCAGGTCTTCCAGGTCGTCCATGGGCGGTAGTTCGTAGGCCGCTCTCCGCCGGTTGGCCTTCTCGAGCTGCTTGGCGGTGGAATCATCCCTCTCCTGGCTGCGTTGCGTACGATTGAGCGAGACCACCGTGCGGTTGGCGATGGTGTTCTGCTTGTCCAGTTCCTCCACCAGGGCCTGGAAGCCGGGATCCCGGCTGCTACGATCCTCGTGCCGCTTGAGGAGCAGGGGCATGAGTCCCCGCAGGTCGCCGTGGGGCCGGTAGCTCGCTTCCCTGATTTCGTCCCAGGGCAGGGCATTGTCGGCCGCACTCTCGCCGACCACGTCACTGCGATCCCGGGTCGGGAAATGCAGGTCTGGTTCCACGCCGCGCTTCTGGGTGCTGCTGCCGGAAACCCGGTAGAACTTGGCAATGGTGAGTTTCAGCCGGCCGGACTCGTTGTCCGCATCGTTGCTGAAACGGTTCAGGTCCACAAGGCTCTGCACCGTACCCTTGCCGAACGTGCGTTCACCCACCACCAGGCCGCGTCCGTAGTCCTGGATAGCACCCGCGAAGATCTCGGAGGCAGAGGCGCTGAACCGGTCCACCATCACCGTGAGGGGGCCGTCGTAGGTGATGCCGCCATCCTGGTCGCGCAGTACCTCCGTGTCGCCGCCGCTCCTGCGGATCTGGACAACGGGACCGCCGTCGATGAACAGTCCCGTCAGACTGGAGGCCTCCTGCAGGGAACCACCGGCGTTACCGCGCAGGTCGATAATCAACCCGTGGATATCCTCTTCGGCCAGCTCACGCATGAGCTTCTCTACGTCGCGGGTTGTACTGCGATAATCCTCGTCGCCCGCCTGCGCGGCAGCGAAATCGGCATAGAAGGCCGGGATCTCGATGACGCCGATACGCACGGTCTCGCCGTTGCGTTCCACTTCCTCGATGGACTTCTGGGCAGCCTGTTCCTCCAGGGCAACCTCGTTGCGCACCAGGGAAATGGTCCGCGGGGAAGCATCCGACCCGCCGACGGCGGGCAGAACCCGCAACCGGACTTCCGATTCCTTCGGACCACGGATAAGGTCGACGACATCCCGCAGCCGCCAGCCAACCACGTCCACCATCTCCTCGTCTTCCTGGCCGACACCGATGATGCGGTCGCCCGGTTGCAGCTGGCCGTCCTGCGACGCCGGGCCGCCGGGAATCAGTTCCACCACCTCGGTGAAATCCCGATGGGTCCTCAGCACGGCACCGATGCCCTCCAGGGAAAGCTGCATCTGGATGTCGAATTCACGGCTGTTGCGCGGAGACAGGTAGCTGGTGTGGGGATCAAAGGCACGGCCCCAGGCACCCATGAATGCCTCGAATACGTCTTCCGATCCGGAGCGTCGCATGTTCTTGGCCATGCCCTCGTAGCGGCTGCGCAGCAGATCGCTGGTCTGCTCCTCCTCCTCGCCGGCGAGGAGGAGGGTCAGCGCATCGTGCTTGATGCGGTCACGCCACACCCGGTTCATCTCCTCCCTGTTCTCCGGCCAGTCGGCCTCGCCGCGGTCCAGATCCAGAGTACGATCCGTGTCGAGGTCGACGCCGTCCTCCAGAACGGCGAGGGCGAACTCGGAGCGTTCGACCGTCCGCTCCCGAAGGCGGTTGAATATCGCGTAGGGTACCGACAGGTCACCGTCGAGGAGCCGGTCGTCAAGCTGTTCCCGGTAGGCATGGAATTCCTCGATGTCTTCCGCCAGGAAGTAGTAGCGGTCGGGGTCCAGACTGTCGACATACGCGTCCATCACCCGGGTGGATAGCTCGTCGTCCATGGGTTGCTGGTTGAAGTGCTGGTAGGTCAACAGCTTGGCGATCAGGCGTGCTGTCTCCGGGTGCTGCTGCTCCGGGGCCAGCTGTTCCAGGGATGTATCGGCCGCCAACGGCCCGGCAGTGAACAGTAGTACAACAAGCACTACCGCGGTTCGGAGGACCCGGTCGGCCTGGATCAGTCGGTGCATGGGCGTCACCTGCATCTGTGTCATGTTACCCGTCAGCGGTCCCCGTCCCTGCCGTGGCGACCGCTGTCACCCGTGCCGGCCCTTCGAGACCACCTCGAACACATCCTTCGACAGCTTATTCGTATTTGCGATCCGTTCCAATTCCCCTAGCATCGCAAGGCGCTGATCTTCCTGCTGCCGTTGCCATCGGGTCAGCGGCAGCAGGATCCGGGCAGCCACCTGGGGATTGATTGTATCGAGCTCCAGAACTGCGTCAGCCAGCAGTCTGTAGCCGGCGCCGTCGGGTCGGTGAAACCGCAAGGGATTCCCCTGGGAGAACGCTCCGATCAGGGCCCGAACCCGGTTCGGATTGCGCAGTGAAAAATCCGGGTGCTCCATGAGCTGTCGCACATTCTCGGGAGTATCCACCCGCTGGGACATTGCCTGCACCTGGAACCACTTGTTGATGACCAGGTCCTCTTCCCGCCAGTGGGAGTAGAAGTCCGCCAGCCCTTCTCGGGCACACTCGCCGTCCCCGTGCGCAAGCCTCGCCAGGGCAAAGAGGCGATCAGTCATGTTCGCCGCTGCATCATAGTGCCTCCGGAGTAGCCGGTTGCCGTCCTCCCCGGCAGCCAGGTAGTCCAGCGTCGCGTTCGCCAGTGCCCGTCGGCCAACGCTTACCGGGTCCGTGGCTGCGTCGGTCGAGCGGTACTCGTGGTAGAGGTCGCGGAATGCGGGTTCGTGGGCCGCGAGCACCTCCCGTCGGCACTGTTCCCGCACCCGGTGAACGCCTTCCATGTCCACCACCTTCAACTGGTCGGCCAGGTACGCTTCAGTCGGCAGCGCAAGCGCTTCCGAGGCGAAGGATGGGTCTTCCGAGGCCCGCTGGATGACGCCGCCAAGCGCCGCCAGTAGGTGCTCATTGGCCACCTGCCCGGAATCGTCGCGTTCCAGTGCCGCCAGCATGAGCTTGCCGGCAAGCTGCTGGCCGGCATCCCAGCGGGTGAACCCGTCCTGGTCATGAGCAAGCAGCAGCGCCAGTTCCGCGTCGTCGTAGTCATAGCGCAGACGGACCGGCGCCGAGAAGCCACGCAGCAGGCTGGGTACGGGGGCTTGCGCAATGCCCTCGAACACGAAGGTCTGCTCGCGTTCGCGAATCTCCAGCAGTTCGTCAATGGCACCGGAATACGGGGCGGATCCGGCGAGCTTGAGTGGCAGCGGACATCCATGCTGGTCCAGCAGGCCCATGCGCAGGGGCAGATGGAACGGAAGTTTCTCCGGCTGACCGGGGGTTGGCGGGCATTGCTGTCGTACGGTCAAGGTAAACGTCGCCTGATGCGGGTCGTGGTCACCGCTGACCTCCAGCACGGGCGTGCCCGCCTGGCTGTACCACAGCGCGAACTGCTCCAGATCGCGGTTGTTGGCATCGGCCATGGCCGCGAGGAAGTCGTCGCAGGTGACCGCCTGGCCGTCGTGGCGGCTGAAGTACAGCTCGATGCCCCGGTGATAGCCTTCCTTGCCCAGGAGGCCATGAAACATGCGGATGACCTCCGCTCCCTTGTTGTAGACGGTCGGTGTGTAGAAATTGCTGATCTCGACGTAGGAGTCCGGGCGCACCGGGTGGGCCATGGGGCCGCCATCCTCGGGAAACTGGGAGGCGCGCAGGATCTTGACCTCTGCGATGCGGGTGACGTCGGGTGATCCCACGGCGGCACAGTACTGCTGTTCCCGGAACACCGTCAGACCCTCCTTGAGACTGAGCTGGAACCAGTCGCGGCAGGTGACGCGGTTTCCCGTCCAGTTGTGGAAATACTCGTGGGCGATCACGGCTTCCACGGTCTCGAAGTCCCGATCGGTGAAGGAGTGCTGGTCAGCCAGCACGCAGGCCGTGTTGAAGATGTTCAGGCCCTTGTTCTCCATGGCCCCCATGTTGAAGTCGTCCACCGCCACGATCATGTAGCGGTCGAGGTCGTACTCCAGCCCGTAGGTCGTCTCGTCCCACGCCATGGCGCGCTTGAGCGCGCCCATGGCATGTTCGGTCTTCCCCGTGTTGTGGTGCTCGACGTAGATCTGCAGAAGCACCTCGCGCCCGCTCCGGGTGACGAACCGGTCCTGATGGCAGGCGAGATCTCCGGCGACCAGTGCGAACAGGTAGCTCGGCTTCGGATACGGGTCGTGCCAGCGTACCCAGTGGCGCCCGTCCTCCAGGTGTCCGGCATCCTCTCGGTTGCCGTTGGAAAGCAGAACGGGACAGGCCGCCGGGTCGGCGACAATGGTGGTGGTGTACACGGCCATCACATCCGGCCGGTCGGGGAAATAGGTGATCCGGCGGAAACCCTCCGCCTCGCACTGCGTGCAGTACATCCCGCCGCTACGGTACAGGCCCTCCAGCGCCGTATTGGATGCAGGACTGATCGCGGTGGTGAGCTCCAGGACGAATTGTCTGGGCAGACCCTGGATACGCATGCCCTCGTCGTCGACTGCATAGCGATCCGCCGGCAGTGACCCGCCATCGAGGCGCACATCCAGCAACTCCAGCTGCTGGCCGTGCAGATAGATCGTGTCGTCGACCGCCCCTTCGCCGGCCGTGCAGGCAATGCGACTGGTCACCACCGTCCGCTCGGCAGCGAGTTCGAATCGGAGGTCGACTGTCTCGACGGTGTGGGACGGTGGGGTGTAGTCCTGCAAGCGGGTCGTGGTCGGCGTTGTGCTCATGGAGGCTCCGGAGGCTGTTCGAGGGCCGATGGTAGCACGCCGGCGGATGCCGCCGGCCTTGCCCCGTGGGGCCCGGTCTCAGACAATGGCCCGCTTCCGGGACTTCGAATCGGGGGAATACGGGTGAGTGAAGCGACGCAGGGCGTGCCCGGGGGGCGACCGGGGGGACTGGGCTTGCGTGCTGTCCTGTGCATTTTCCTGCCCTTTGCGGCCGGTTACTTCCTCTCCTTCGGGTTGCGGAACATCAACGCGGTCATCTCCGGTGACCTGCAGGCGGACCTGGCCCTGAGCGCGGCACAGTTGGGCCTGCTGACCAGCATGTACTTTCTGGCCTTCGCCGCTTTCCAGCTACCCCTTGGAGTCCTGCTCGACCGCTATGGCCCCCGCCGAGTGCAGGTGGTGCTGCTCGGCGTGGCCGCTGTTGGCTGCCTGCTGTTCGCCATGGCCGGAAACGTCGGAACCCTGTCGCTGGCACGGGCGCTGATCGGTGTCGGAGTCTCTGCCTGTCTCATGGCGAGCTTCAAGGCATTCGCCCTCTGGTTCGCGCCGCACCGGCTGGCACTGGTCAACGGCTGGTTGCTGGCTTTCGGAGGCCTGGGCGCCATCGCCGCGACCCGGCCGACGGAGCTGATGCTCGACGGCATCGGGTGGCGCGGCGTCTTCGTGATGGTCGCCGCCGCCTGTGCCCTGGTGGCCGCGGCAGTGCTGTGGCTGGTTCCCGAGCACGAGGAACAGCAACACAGTGCTGTCGCTCCGCTGCGCGAACAGCTGGTGACGCTGAAGGCCGTATTCACGCACCCGCTGTTCTGGCGGGTAGCGCCGATCCTTGCCCTCACGCATGGCGGCGCCGTCGCGATTCACGGCTTGTGGGCCGGTCCCTGGTTACGGGACGTGACCGGATACGATCGTGCCGAAACCGCCAACGTTCTGCTCCTGATCGCCGTGGCCATGACGGCCGGTTTCGCAGGCTGGGGAACCCTGGTGACCTGGCTGCGGCGCTATCGCATCGGACTGGAGGCAGTGGCCGGCACGGGTCTGGTGCTGTTCATGGGTGCGAGCCTGGTGCTGGTCCTGCAGATCGAAGCACTGGCAGTGGAGGCATGGTTGCTCCTGGGCGTGACCAGCACGGTGGGGACCCTGTTCTTCGCCTTCCTGTCCCAGCACTTCGATCGACGGATCGTGGGGCGGGTCAACACCGGGTTGAATCTGATCGTGTTCACGACTGCCTGGGGGGTGCAGTGGGGCCTCGGGATCGTGATCGAGTCCTGGGAATTGGCGGATGGACAGCGGTATGCTGCCGCGGGTTATGGATGGTCGTTCGGGCTTCTGGCAGCCATGCAGTTGCTCGCCCTGATCTGGTTTTTCGTTGGCCCCAGGAGATCCTGACAGAATGTTCTACAACTGGTTCGGGGTACCGGCGGGTGGGGGCGCCGAGTGCCTGCAACTGGAAGTGGTCGAGCGGGGGCCACAATCGCGGGAGAGGGCGGTTCCGCTGGTTTTCGTACACGGCGCCCATGCCGGCGCCTGGTGCTGGGATGAGCACTTCCTTCCCTATTTCTGCGATCGAGGGTACCGGGCTGTGGCCGTGAGCCTGCGGGGGCATGGTGGCAGCGAGGGCCGGGACCAGCTGCACTATCACAGCCTGACCGATTACGTGGACGATCTGGAGTCCGTGGTCGGGACCCTGCCCCGCTCGCCGGTTCTCGTCGGCCATTCCATGGGAGGGGCCGTGGTGCAGAAGTATCTGGAGCGCCAACCGGCCGCCGCCGCGGTACTGATGGCTTCCGTTCCGCCGTACGGGCTTGGCGGCTCGGTGTTCCGGTTGATGACCACGGATCCGGTGCTGTTCATGCAGATCTCGCTCATGCATGGAGCCGGACCGGAGTCCGTGAGCCTGGAAAGCGCGGGGCGCGCGGTGTTTTCCGAGGGTTTCGATCCCGATCTGATGGCCACGTACGCCCGGCGCATGCAGGGTGAATCCCGGCGTGCGTTGATGGGCATGACGTTTCTCGATCTGCCGGCACCGGGTCGCATGCACCCCTGCCCGATGCTGGTCATGGGGGCGGAGGACGACACGCTGTTCAGCACGGAAGACATTGCGGCGACGGCGCGTGCCTACGATGCCGATCTGCACCTGATTCCGGGGATGGCCCACGCCATGATGCTCGAGGCCAACTGGCGGGAGGCGGCCGACGCCCTGGCCGACTGGCTGGAACGGGTGGAAATCCACTGAGCGATGCCGCGTCCGGCGCGGTGAACCCGCGCCGCCGGCTCAGGCTGGTTCCGCGCCCGCCAAGCGTCGTCGGATGCGGGGGAGGGTGTCCAGGGGGGCGGTCTGGTAGGCCACGGAGATCTCCCCAAGTGCGGCCAGCGCCTGCTCGGCGTAGCTCCGGCCTTGATCGAGCAGGAAGCTGTTGATGCCGACCCGTTCCATGAAGGCGATCTGGTCCCGGAGGACGTTTCCTACGGCCCGCAACTCCCCCCGAAAGCGGTACTGTGTGCGCAGTACGCGCGCGTGGGAATAACAGCGTCCATCGGTCGCCACCGGAAACTCCAGCGCGATCAGATCGAACCGCTCCGCCTGGGGGCCGAGTTCCTGGATCGGGACGTCGCCGTTCACGCGGATGCCAAGCGGATCGGACCGCCCACGAAGTGTTTCCTGTTCCAGGATCCACCGGTCCCAGCCGAGAACCACGGGCCCCTCCTGCGGTATCGGGGCCTCGTCCGCGATCATGAGCCACGCATCATCCGGCTGGATCCTCCGGTCACTAATCAGCACTGGCATAGACCTGCTCCTTGAACGGCTCGATGCCGAGACGCCGGTACGTTTCGAGGAATGTCTCCTCACCTTCGCGGTGATCGGCGAACGTGCGCAGGAGTGCCTCCAGCGTGTCGGCCACCCGATCCTTGGCCACGGCCGGCCCCAGCCGATCACCGACGGCGGCGTCATTGGTGGAGGATCCGCCCAGGGTGATCTGATAGAACTCCTGCCCCTTCTTGTCGACCCCCAGGATGCCGATGTGGGCCACGTTGTGATGGCCGCAGGCGTTCATGCAGCCGGACATGTTCAGCCGCAGTTCACCAAGGTCGTAGAGGTAGTCGAGGTCATCAAACCGCCGATGTATGTCGGCCGCCACGTCGATGGAACCGGCATTGGCCAGGCTGCAGAAATCCAGCCCGGGGCAGCAGATCATGTCGGCAAGGGTCCCGATGGTGGGAGTCGCCAGCCCGAGCTCGTCGAGATCTCTCCGGAGTGCCGGAAGCTGATCCACGGCGACATCGGCCAACACGAGGTTCTGGGTGTGGGTGACGCGGATCTCACCGAAGCTGTAGCGTTCCGCGAGGTCCGCCAGGGCTTCCATCTGCACATCGGTGATATCCCCGGGAGCGACTCCCGGCTTCTTCAGCGACACAAACACGGCGCGGTATCCCGCCGTACGGTGTTCCACGGTATTCCGCTTGTACCAGCGCCGAAAGGTATCGTCCTGCTCCACAAGGTCGAGCATCGGAGCTGAGTCGACGTCGGTCCGGTAATCCGGTTGCGGGAAGTGCTTTTTCATCAGCGCGATGTCTTCCGGCTCCAGCGTCAGGTCCGGCTGATCCCGCAGGTGCTCCCATTCCTTCTCCACCCGTTCCCGGAATGCTTCCGCGCCCATCGCCCGTACCAGGATCTTGATGCGGGCCTTGTACTTGTTGTCGCGACGGCCGAGGAGGTTATACACCCGCAGGATCGCTTCCAGATACGACAGCAGGTGCCGCAGTGGGAGGAAGCTACGGATGACCTCGCCGATGATCGGTGTGCGACCGAGGCCGCCGCCGACGAGGATTTCGGCGCCCAGCTCCCCGTCCGCGTTGCGGACGAGCTGAATGCCGATGTCATGGACCTGGGTTGCGGCCCGATCCTTTCGGGAACCGGACACCGCGATCTTGAACTTGCGGGGTAGGTATGCGAATTCCGGGTGCAGGGTGGCCCATTGGCGAATCAGTTCGCAGTACGGGCGCGGATCCGCCACCTCGTCGCTGGCGACACCGGCAAGGTGATCCGCGGTGATGTTCCGTATGCAGTTGCCACTGGTCTGCATGGCATGCATCTCGACTCCGGCGAGGTCGGCGAGGATGTCCGGTACCTGCTCCAGGGCCGGCCAGTTGAACTGGATGTTCTGCCGGGTCGTCATGTGCCCGTAGCCGCGATCGTACCGCCGCGCGATTGATGCCAGCGTGCGCAGCTGGGCACTGCTGAGGAGCCCGTATGGGATCGCGATGCGCAGCATCGGCGCATGCCGCTGGATGTAGAGGCCGTTCATCAGCCGTAGCGGACGAAACTCATCCTCCGACAGCTCTCCGGCCAGGTACCGGCGTGTCTGGTCCCGGAACTGGGCTACCCGCTCGTCGACCAGTGTCTGATCGTAGTGATCGTATCGGTACATCGAATCGCCCTGTCTGTGCAGTGAGAAGACACGGTATCAACCACGCCTTATAGCCAGAAGGAATGATTCGAAATAACCAAAGGTACTCGGGTTATGAAGCGGTTCACCAGCGGTACTTGTCGAAGAGCTCCGGGTTCGCCCAGTTGCGGGAATTGAGCCAGTCCGGAGTGGTCTTGTAGGTGGCAATGTCGAAGCCGAAGTACTCTGCATCCCCGGAACCGGAGGTCTGCAGGCATGTGAATCCCAGGCCCGTCAACCGCTGCAGACTCCACTCGCGCCCCGGTGCAAGGCGCACGACCACCCGTCGGGCATGGAGATCGCGCAGGCGGGCAAGCAGGTGTTCGCCCGCGCGGCCGGGCAGGTGCTCCACGACCTCGCCGATCAGGGCCAGGTCGTGGATGGCCAGATCCTGCAGCTTGTCGGCGTCGGCGATCCCCATCCGGGTCACGCGCGGGGAAACCGAGTGGCAGGCGGCGGCCAGGTCCACCTCGGGCAAGGATCCGAGCAGCAGCATGCGTTCGGGCTCGGCATCGCGAATGATGGTTTCGATGAGTCGCTGCGGGCTTGGTCGCGTCATCGCATCGGGCTCCGTGGAAGGGACCCTGGGCGCTGCCCCGGGCGGAGGTTGCCGGAGCGTCGGTCACGGCCGTTGTGCGTCATCCGGATTTGCCAGTTGACCGGACTCCATGCGGTCGAGAATCTCCTGTGCCGTCAGGTCCCGACCGATCTCCGCCTGGACGCCGAACATGGCGGCGTATTCCGTGAACAGGCGATTCAGGGTACGCCGGTACAGCGTAACATCCGCGGCGAGTTGTTGAATCCGGCTCTGGAGCACGCCGGGGCTCGCGCTGACCGGAATGTCCTGGGTGTGACCGTTCCCGGAAGGGGCAGGTGGAGCGACGTCTTCCGTATCCTTCGCGTCGGTGGTCACCGGTTCGATGGTGGTGTAGGGCCGGATCAGTGCGTCCACCGCCTCCGGTATACGCCGGAGACTGCCGGGATCGGGACTCAGGTGAAGCTCGCCGAAGCGTTCGTAGAACGCACGCTCCGCTTCCATGATCTCGCGGACCTTCGAGTCCAGTGCAATGCCCTGCAGTCCGCAGGTCCGCGCAAGCGTCTCCTGCAGCCAGCGTCTTCGATCCGGATCTGCGTCCCGGAT
>SLLM01000373.1 GCA_007134055.1 Ectothiorhodospiraceae bacterium
GGGATTCACCTGCCGGAGAACGCCGTCCGTCGATGCCACGCAGCAGATCGCCGGGGTGATGCGGAAAAACTCGTCCCGCTCCAGGAGGGTTGTGGCGGCAAACTGATCCTGCAACCGCCGGCGATCCAGGGTGTCGATGGTCAATGCCAGCAGCGCGATCATGGCGGCGGCGGAAACAAGTGGCAGGTTGAAGCTGGAGGGCAGCAGCTTCAGTCCGCTGGCGAGGAAAAGGACCGCGGCGGCAACAAGCCACGGCCCGGGGACCCGGATGATCCGGATGCCAAGCGACCGTGGCAGGCCGCGTAGGCTTGGCTGGAGCAGGTACAGTGTTGCTGCTGCGGTGGCCAGGCCGCTGGACCAGAGCCGGGACGCAAGGGCCTGGTCCAGTCCGTCGACACTTTCCAGGAGGACGCTTCCGAAGACCCACAGGGATCCCGTCAGGGCAAGGACTGCGAACCCCAGGCGTATCATCCGCCAGTTGTTGCGACGTAGATGGGCCAGGGCGAGGACGCTCAGCGCCAGCAGTGGCAGCCAGTCCGCGGGTGGCAGGGAGGGCTGCCATCTGCTGTTGAACAGCAGGAAAGTTGTCGCCAGCGATACAGACAGCAGGGCCATGATCAACGCCGGCAGATGCATGCGTGTCCCATCGGGTCTGCTCTGCAGCCATAGACTGACGCAGACCAGGAAGATGATAACCGGCGGGATGCCGAACTCCGTCTTCTGCAGCGCAAGATCCTGGATCGCCCAGGGCATGGCGACGATGACGGTGAGTAATAGCCAGGCGGTGTCAACGCCGGTGGAATCCCGGTACGGCATGGAACGCGAAGACGTCACGACTTGGCACATCCGGAGGAGAACTGGAGTTGCGACGAAGCGTATCGCCTATGTCTCATTGCGACTGTGGCATGCTCGACAGTTTCACACTTTCGTATTCTTGCCGTGGTCCGGCTATCGCGGCCGATGCATCTCGAACCTCTGATCGGCATCGATGCCGAAGTACGTCGCCGCACCTCCTCCGCGCATGACCGGTTGCGCTGCCGCCGTGTCGTAGACGCCATCCCGAAGCAGGTCGCGGCGAATGTGCACGCCGACAACCTCACCGAGGATCAGCCAGGTGTCCACAACGCCGCCGTCGGCGCCCTGCAGGCGCAGGTGCTGGCTCACCCGACACTCGAAGGTGACCGGCGATCCCGCCACCCGGGGGACGCCCACCAGGCGCGAGGGTTCCGGGTTCAGGCCGGCGAGACCGAACTCATCGACCTCCGTGGGCACCATGGCGCTGGTGGCATTCATGGCCTCCGCCAGTGGCCGGCTGACCAGGTTCCAGCAGAACTCGCCGTTCTCCAGCACGTTGCGGGCGGTGTCCTTGTAGCCGACGCTGGCAAAACCGACGATCGGTGGTCGGTAGTTGAAGAGGTTGAAGAAACTGTAGGGGGCGAGATTGAGATCGCCGGCGCCGGAGCGCGAGGAGATCCAGCCAATGGGGCGTGGCGCCACCAGCGCGTTCAGTGGGTCGTGGGGCAGGCCGTGACCGTTGCAGGGCTCGTAGAAGTAGATGTTGTCGTGCATGGGTAGCCATCCTGGGTTGTCGGTGCTGGCGGATCCCGGAGGTAGTGCTCCGCGGTATCGTCGGAGCCCCGGGGGCGTCAGCGGAACATGCTGCTCGCACGCACCGTCGCATACCGTACCGCGGCAGGGAGCACGGCAGGATCGGCGGTGAACAGGGTAAAGGCCGTGCCGGCGCGGGTCACCGCGGTGTATACCAGCTCACGCGTGAGTACCGGAGTCATTGCATCCGGCAGAACCAGGGCGGTGTGGTGAAACTCCGAGCCCTGGGCCTTGTGCACCGTCATTGCATAGACGGTCTCGCAGTGACGCAGCCGTGCAGGGAGTACCCAGCGTATGCCGGCTCGACCGTCGGCGGCGGGGAATGCAACCCGCAGGCGCCTGCCGGCACCCGGATCCCGGGGATCCACCGGCACGTCCAGCGCAACCCCCATGTCGCCGTTCATCAATTGCAGCTCGTAATCGTTGCCGGTGATCAGTACCGGTCGCCCCTCGTACCACGGGCCCGCCTCCGGGCGGGGGGGTGGCGTGATCAGGCGCAGCGAGGCCAGGTATGCCTCGATTGCATCGTTGAGATCCGTTACCCCGTACGGGCCCTGGCGCAGGGCGCAGAGGAGCTGGAACCGGCTCAGGGCCTGAAGCACCGCTCCGGCCCAGGTGTCGAACGCTTCCCGGCCGGCATCGGTGTCGGGCCGACGGGCGTGGAGCAGCTCCAGATACCCGGCGTGGCCGGGTTTGTTCTCGCGGTGCCCGGTAGTAGCTGCGCGGAGGAGTACCGGATCATCGGCATCGGCAAGCCGGATCAGACTCAGATCGCAGTGGGCCGGGTCGGCCAGAATCTGCTGCACTTCCTCGTCGGCACCGCGGTTGATCGCGGCAGCCAGGCGGCCGATGCCGCTCGCCGCGGCGAACCGGTGGCTATGGCGCAGCATGCCGATGACCTGGTCCAGGGAACGACCGTCCGGGTCGACCAGATCGTCGGCAATTGCGGTCCCGGTCACCCGGTGCAGCCAGTCCCGGGTTTCCGGCAGGTAGTGCCCCTGGGTTGCGCGGGCGCAGAGGTTGCCGAGTACCGCGCCCGCCTCCACGGAGGCAAGCTGGTCCTTGTCGCCGAGAAGCACCAGGCCGGCATTGTCCGGGAGGGCTTCGAGCAGCGCGGCCATCATCTCCACGTCCACCATGGAGGCCTCGTCCACTATCACTAGGTCCAGCGGCAGGGGATGCCAGCGATGATGGTGAAACGCGCGGCTCGCAGGGCTTGCCCCCAGCAGCCGGTGCAGGGTGATGGCTCCGGTGGGAATGGCGTTGCGTACTTCCTCCGCGCGGGGAACAGCGCCCAGATCAAGCCGCTCCGCCTGATCGCCGATGGACGCGTTCAGGCGGGCGGCGGCCTTGCCGGTGGGCGCGGCCAGGCGGACGCGCAGGGGGTGCCCGGCGTCGTCTTCCAGCGCCAATGCCTGCACCAGGGCCAGCAGCCGTATGACGGTGGTGGTCTTGCCCGTCCCGGGTCCGCCGGTGATGACCGCAAAGTGATTGCGGGCCGCCAGGGCACA
>SLLM01000080.1 GCA_007134055.1 Ectothiorhodospiraceae bacterium
CGGGGCCGCGACTCGGTTCAACGCGCTGGCCGTGGCTCCACGCCGTCCTGAACCAGTTGTGGAGCGGACAACCGTGTACGAACGTCCAACTGCTGGGCGACCAACTTCACTTTCCCAACCTTGGGCTGTCGCCGCCGGGTGAGTCGATAGTGTGAGGGCGTTTGTCCAACGTAGCGCTGAAAGGTACGGGTAAAATAGGAAAGGTCATGAAAGCCGACGTTGAAACAGACGTCGGTCACGGATGCACCGGGGTGCGCCAGCATGACTTTCGCCTGTTCGATCCGTGCGTTTTGCACATACTCCTGGAAAGTCATTTCGAACTTGCGCTTGAAAAGCCGGCTGAACTGGAACGGACTGAGCCCGCAGCGGGCAGCAACCTCCGCCTGCACGATCCTGTCGTGCAGGTTCCGGCTCACGTACTCCGGCACGCTGTCGAGGGCGGCCGTGCTCGTTACCGATGCGTTGCCCGGCACGCGGACTTCCGGAGGAATGACGTTGGGTGGCGCGCCGAGGCCGCGAAGGACGCGTCTCCGTCGCTCCGGTGCCGCACGGGCCTGCGCCAGCATGCCAAGGATGGCGACTAGTCGCTCCGTGTCCACCGGCTGCGCAAAGTAATCCCAGACGCCGGTGCGAAACGCCCAGACCGCGAGGGATTCGGAATGGGCCTGCGTGACCATGAGCACGGGCACCGAGGGTATGCGCTCCTTGACCATGCGCAATTCCGCGAGCCCCGGAAGGTCGGGGTGGTCAAACTCGAAGCAGACCACCAGCGGCTTCTCCCGCTCCATCACGGAAAGCGGCGAATTCCCTTGCCGGAGTTGCTTGACGCGAAATCCGTTCTCCTGGATTTCGCGGATATAGACATCATCCCTGCCAGGCGCAATCATCCTTGACACTATGAGAATGCAATCGCTCGTCCCCATGCGAGCCACCCTGCATGTTCTTATCGACCTATTTCTGGCCCTTATCTCTTGTGTATTGCCCGATCCGACGCGTTTCCGCGTCCAGGCAGAGCACTGCGTGCAATTCGGATGCCATTATCGTCCCGCATTGAGGCAGACGAAGCACGACGGACGCAAACTTTGTAATGTTGATTCTCGCTTTGATGTCTCAAGTATCTAAATCAATTACCCTCAACAATCCCCCGGAAACGATCTCAAGGTCCGGAGTGCGGTCCCGTATACTGCGGGAAATGAGAACCATTCAGGGAAAACCCTCTGAAGTGTCAAGAATCCCGACGAGAAGATCCGGGAGGATTTCCTCTTCTTCTCATTGCATGGTCAGAATAAAGCCATGAATATCAATTTTTTGTATGAAAAACCACTTCTGCTCGTCACGTTAGAGGTCAAAAACTGCATGCCGGTTTGTGTAACGGAATTCGTCACTTGAATTGCTTCGTGTGTTCCCCCGACATCAGCGAAGGATGCACCCCCCTCCTCGCGCCTTGCCACAGCGGCGCAGAAACCACTGAGCGCTGACAAGACTTCCGGGAAGGTCGGTAACCGCACGATTCGCCCGTCTGGTCGGGCTGCAGGAAATACTCATTCCGTTAGGGGTCACGTGGCGCGGTGGACTTGCTACCCTGTCAACGGTTCTGGACACTGGGCGCGCGGTGTTGTTGGCGGCGCGGGGTTGGTATCGCCCATCCATGCAGCGCGTTGTTCCAGGGCCGACGGGTGCCAGGGCGCCGTCCTGCCGGGCGGTGTCAGCGTTTTTATAATACTGGAGGAGTTCCATGGATATGCCGATTCCCACGCTGCTGACTTTCGCGGCGTACCTGGTGGCAATGCTCTTGCTGGGCGTAGCTGCCTACCGCATGACCAGCAATCTGTCCGACTACGTCCTCGGCGGGCGCAGCCTCGGGCCCGGCGTTGCGGCGCTTAGCGCCGGCGCGTCCGACATGAGCGGCTGGTTGCTCCTCGGGCTGCCCGGTGCCGTGTACGCGTCGGGCCTGGGGGAACTCTGGATCGGCGTTGGCCTGGTCGCCGGCGCTTTCGTGAACTGGGCCTTCGTGGCCCGTCGGCTGCGTCGCGCTACGGCCATGGCGAAGGATTCGCTCACCATCCCCGACTTCCTGGAGAATCGCTTCGAGGACAGTACCCGGGTGCTCAGGGTGATCTCCGCGGTGGTGATTCTCATCTTTTTCACCCTTTACATCTCCGCCGGCCTGGTGGGCGGCGGACTCCTGTTCCAGAGCTCCTTCGGCATGGAGTACCAGACCGCGCTCTACATCGGGGCGGTGGTCATCATCTCCTACACCTTCCTGGGCGGTTTTCTCGCCGTTAGCTGGACGGACTTCGCCCAGGGCATCCTGATGTTCCTGACGCTGCTGGTGGTTCCGATGTTCGTGGTCGTGCTGGTCGGTGGCTGGGGCAGCGCCCAGGGCGAGATCCAGGCCATGGATCCGAGCTACACCACGGTGCTGGAGGGGATGACCTTCCTGGGAATCATCTCCCTGCTGGCCTGGGGTCTCGGGTATTTCGGGCAGCCGCACATCCTGGCGCGATTCATGGCACTGCGGTCCGAGCATGACGTTCCCCGGGCGACGATGATCGGGATGAGCTGGATGATCCTGGCCCTGGTGGGCGCCGTGGCGACGGGGTATTTCGGTATCGCCTATTTCGCCGACGCCCCCATCGAGGAAAGCGAGACCATTCTCATCGCGCTGATCCAGGCCCTCTTCAATCCCTGGGTTGCAGGGGTGCTGATGGCTGCGATCCTCGCGGCGATCATGAGCACCATCGACTCCCAGCTCCTGGTGTCGGCGAGCGCGCTTACCAATGACTTCTACAAGGGCATGATCCGGCCGCGGGCCTCCGACCAGGAACTGGTCTGGGTCAGCCGCGGCGCGGTCATCCTGGTCTCGATCATCGCGCTGTATCTTGCGCTCGATCCGGAAGCCGGCGTACTCGATCTGGTCGCCTATGCCTGGGGTGGCTTCGGGGCGGCGTTCGGACCGGTGATCATCCTCTCCCTGTACTGGTCACGGATGACGCGTAACGGCGCGCTCGCCGGGATGATCGTCGGCGCGGTTACCGTCATCGTCTGGAACGAGCTCTCGGGCGGACTCTTCGATGTCTACGAGATCCTGCCCGGGTTCATCTTTGCCAC
>SLLM01000228.1 GCA_007134055.1 Ectothiorhodospiraceae bacterium
CAGAACATGCAGGCGGTAATGATGGAGTTCCGTGGAGCCGGTGGTGTCCCGAACCGCCTGCAGAGATTCTTCCATGCCGGCGAATGGCAGGACCTGGAGGAAACCGTCCGCCATGTGCGCGCAACGCTGGGCTCGCGCCCTCTCGCCCTCGTGGGGTTCTCGATGGGCGGCGTCGTCGCCTTGAACTGGCTCGCAAACCGCGGCAGCGAGGCGGACGCCCGGGCGGTCGTTACCGTTTCCGCGCCACTGGACCTGACGGCATGCTCCCGCCATCTGGATCGGGGGTTCGCCCGCCTCTACCAGTGGCACCTGGTGCGCAACCTCAAGCGGCTCATTCGCATCAAGCACGGCGAGGCCCCCATGCCCGCGGTGGTACGGGAACTGAAGGGAATACGCACGCTATGGGATTTCGATGACCGCGTCACCGCTCCCATGCACGGCTTTCGGGATGCCGGGACGTACTACCGCCTGTGTTCGCCGACACGGCACCTCACCGCCATTCGCCGGCCGACACTGATGATCCACGCCGCGGATGACCCGTTCATACCCCGGGGCGCGCTGCCACATCGCCTGCCGCCGCCGGTGCGCATGCGATTGAGCGAGCAGGGCGGGCATGTCGGATTCGTGCACGGGTCGGCAGCACGGACGGCATACTGGCTGGACGAGGAAATTCCCGGCTGGCTGCAAGAGGTGTTGTGAAGGACGGCTCCCGCGCCGCAGGGGCCCGGGAGCCGTTGTTCGTTCAGGCGACGGTCACGACGTCGTCGGCCTGCAGACCTTTCTGGCCCTCGACCACGTCGAATTCAACCCGCTGGCCGTCCTCCAGGGTACGGTAGCCGTCTCCCCGGATCGCACGGAAATGGACGAACACGTCGTCTCCACTTTCCCGGGCGATGAAGCCAAAACCCTTGGCCGCGTCAAACCACTTGACCGTGCCCTGTTCTCGTTCTGCCATGATGAAACGAACCTCTAAACACGTAAGACACACGCGGCTGTCACCGCTTCCTCACTCGCCGGACTCGGCCACACGGCCGGCCGGGAGTGCTCCGATCCTACGACGCCCCCCTGGAAGACGCAATATCCGCCCGTTTCCAACAACGGTTCCGTCCAGGAAGCGCTGAAGCATTCACGTCGTCGCGCTCGAGTCCGGTTCTTGTTCCTGGGCATGAGCAGGGTGTCGCAGCGCAGTGGTTCTACCTGCGCTGGCTTGCGACAACGTCACGGGTGGAAAGCGGCGCCCCACAAGAAGTTACACGGAGATGTGGATGTCCTTTCTGAAGAATCACCAAGCCATGCAGAAGCCCGGCAACCATCCTGGCTACCGGGCTTCACGAGACGTCGGGTCGGCTACGCAGTGAGGCTAGGCGTTCTCGCCCTGCTCTTCGACTGCCTTCATGCTCAGGCGCACCCGTCCCTGGCGATCCACCTCCAGTACCTTGACCTTGATGGTGTCCCCTTCCGAGAGCTTGTCGGCGACGTTGGTAACGCGTTCGTTGGAGATCTGGGAAATATGCACCAGCCCGTCCTTGCCGGGAAGGATGGTGACAAAGGCTCCGAAATCCATGATCTTCGCGACCCGTCCTTCGTACACCCGGCCCACCTCGATATCCGACGTGAGTTCCTCCACCCGCCTGCGGGCTTCCTCTCCGGCCGCCTTGTCAACGGAGGCGATCGTCACGGTACCGTCATCCTTGATGTCGATGGTCGCGCCGGTTTCCTCGGTCAGGGCCCGGATGGTGGCACCGCCCTTGCCGATGACATCCCGGATCCGATCGGGATCAATGCGCATGGTAATCATCCGGGGGGCATACTCGGACATGTCCTGCCGCGGCCGGGCGATCACCCTGTTCATCTCTTCGAGAATGTGCAGTCGGCCGGCATTGGCCTGCTCCAGCGCCCTGGACATGATCTCCCGGGTAATGCCGTTGATCTTGATGTCCATCTGCAGGGCAGTGACACCTTCACCGGTTCCTGCGACCTTGAAGTCCATGTCACCCAGGTGATCCTCATCACCCAGGATGTCGGTCAGTACCGCGAAATCATCACCTTCCTTGATCAGCCCCATGGCAATTCCGGAAACCGGGGCCTTGACCGGAACGCCGGCATCCATCAACGCGAGGCTGGTGCCACATACCGTAGCCATCGAACTGGAACCGTTGGATTCGGTGATTTCGGAAACCACCCGGATAACGTAGGGGCAGTCCTCCGGCTTCGGCATGACCGCCTGGATCCCGCGCTTGGCGAGCTTGCCGTGACCGATCTCCCGCCGTTTGGGTCCCGCCATGAAGCCGGTTTCTCCGACGCAATACGGCGGAAAGTTGTAATGCAGCATGAAGGGTTCCTTGCGCTCCCCCTCGATGGCGTCGATGACCTGCGCATCCCGACCGGTACCCAGAGTGGTGACCACGACCGCCTGCGTTTCACCGCGGGTGAAGATGGCGGAACCGTGGGTTCGCGGCAGCGAGCCTACCTGGATATCCAGGCCGCGCACGGTGCTGTTGTCACGGCCGTCGATCCGGGGCTCGCCGGCAAGAATGCGCCCACGGACGATGCGCTTCTCCAGGCTCTTGAAGGCACCGACGATATCCGTCTTGCCACGGCCCTCGACCTCCTCGTCGGCAAGCTGCTCCACCGCCTCGTCCCGCAGCGCGTTCACCTGCTCCGTTCGTGCCTGTTTCTCGGCAATACCATAGGCGGCTTCAAGGCGCTGCCGGAAGCCCTCCTCCAGTCTGGAGGCAAGTGCAGTGTCCGCGGGTGGCGGCTCCCAGTCCCAGCGGGGCTTGCCGGCTTCCGCGGCCAGCTCCCGGATCGCGCTGATGGCGGTCTGCATCTGCTCATGGCCGAACAACACCGCATCGAGCATCACCTGCTCCGGCAGCTCCTGCGCCTCGGACTCCACCATCAGCACTGCATCGGCGGTACCCGCAACAACCAGGTCAAGGCGGCTTTCCTCAAGCGAGCTGAGCGAGGGATTGAGCAGATACTGACCATCCCTGTAGCCGACTCGCGCGGCACCGATGGGACCGTCGAAGGGAATACCGGAGATGGCGAGGGCGGCTGACGTACCGATCAGGGCGGGGATATCCGGGTCGACTTCCGGATTCAGGGA
>SLLM01000371.1 GCA_007134055.1 Ectothiorhodospiraceae bacterium
CTACGGTGCCCGATTCTGCGGAATGGTCATCCCGGGCGACCGGCTATTCGTGACCGCACGACAATCTCGTCCAGACAGGCTTCAGTTCCGGATTCGGAACGACAGGGGCGAAACCGTGCTTGACCGGGGTATCGCGGAATTACACCCTGAAGACGTCGGGTAACAGGAACGGCGGGTTTCATGCGGTCGTCCCGAGTACAGTAACTATCCATGCAGACGCGAGCCGCGAGCATATCCACCTTGATGGTGGCGACCACCCAGTGAACTGGAGCGACAATGGGCAATACACCTGTGATAAGCCTGGAAGACACCACGCCGGCAGTCAGTCAGGCGGAACACGCGTACAGGTCCCTGGAGGCGATGCTGGTTACCCTGAAGTTGCCGCCTAATGCCCTTCTATCGGAGGAAGAACTCTCCAGGAAACTGGGAATCGGGCGGACACCGGTTCGCGAGGCCGTGAAACGGCTTGCCATGGAGGGACTGATCAGCATCAAACCAAGAAAAGGGCTGATCGTCACCCCCATCGATGAGCAGCATCATCTGCTACTTCTTGAAGTCCGTCGCGAGCTGGAGCGACTGATTGCGCGACGTGCAGCCATCCACCGCACCGAGAAACACCGGGAAACGTTTCTTGAACTTGCGAAACGGATGCAGGAAGCGGGGGAGCGCCGGGACTACGACGTATACCTCGATGCGGATGAAGAATTCAACAACTTGATCCTGGAGGCCGCCGTAAGCCCCCCACTCAAGCGAATCATGGCATCCATACACCCGGCAATGCGCCGTTTCTGGTATAGCCACCATCGCTATCTGAAGGACCGCACTCCTCTTGGTGGCGCGCAGCACGCGAACGTCATGTATGCGGTTGCGGAAGGTGATCCCGAGAGGGCCGCCAAGGCCTCGGATGAACTGATGGATTATGTGGAAGGCGTTGCGCGGTCAGTCGTTCCGCTGGACTTTGAGAGTAGTCCCTCCGCCCTGAACGACCCGTAAGGTATTACCGGGACTGACTGAGATTCCGTTTCCTGGATCCGGGAACGGATACGCCGATCACGCAAGACCTTTGGGGTCGGAGGTCTGGTGACTGTAGCCGGTCCGGTCACTTCGTGGCCAATCGCCACGCCAGGAGGAAGGTCAATTCCGTGCACCCGCAGGGAGATGCGGTTGAGATACGGGGCTACGCTCGCCGGAACTCACGGTACCGCCACTCCAGGGCATCGCGGTCCGGTCGATCCCGCTTTTTCCGTGGGAGTTGCAGCGCGCTACCGTGAAGTTCCTTGATCCCGTGCTCGAGCATCGGGCCATCCACCTCCTCCAGGATGTCCTGCCGGACCTCCACGCGAAAATTCGGGCTCACACCGACAATGCCACGGTCAAACGCCGTGTGATGGATCTTGCAAAGCGACAGGCCGTTCGAGACCGTGGGTTCACCGTGGTCATCCTGATCCGGAATGATATGACTCGCATCCAGCAATTCCCGGTGTCGCAGCCGGCACATTGCGCACTGCTCGTCATACGCGCGCAGCACACGTTCCCGGAAGGCTCGCTGATGCACCCGCCGCTGCACGGCGGCCGTCTGGTACCGGCGACGGATCTGCACTTCCAGATCGTCGTTCGCGGCTTCCAGGTGCCGCCCGACCTGATCGACGATGGTGTGCCGATAATCCGCGGCTACCGTGAAGCACAGACCACCAGGGTTGTCGTTGACGACATAGACCGGCCAGACGGGCAAATAGCGACCCGGCGCCATCCCGAACAGATAGATCAGCGGCAGGCGCAGCTCCATGGCCAGCCGCAGCCCGCGGTTGTCGGGATGCTCCGGATCGGTACCCCGATACCTGTAGAGCAGGTAATGGTCATCAAGAAAGCCATCGTTGTACGGCCCCTTCGGTGCCGTCGTGATGGACAAGGGGCACTGTGTCAGGACCGCTGGTTTGAAAATCCCCTGCGCGGGGCTCATCAGCCCGACGCGGCGACCCCGGAACCCGAAGCCCCGCAACAGCACGTCACGAGGAAGTACATCTTCCCCTCTGTTCGTCTGCTGCTCGAGCCACTCAAAGGCCAGGCGCCTGATGAGCCAATGATGTTCGAACTCCTGCTGGTCCATGGCAACCAGGTTACAGACCGACTCCGTATGCAGCCACTGTTGCCGCACCCACAGCAAGGATGCCGGGAGGGCATCCTGTCCGGTTCAAGCGTACCCCCAATACTCGACGGGCTGTTGAGGAGCGGGTGGACGAAGTCAGCTACCACCCGGGCATACCGGGCCTTTTGCACAGCCGGGCATGGTGTGTTCCCTTACGCACAGACAACATTCCTTCATCGAACCAAGCTGAAGCCTCCGCAGGTTGCCAGTTGGATCCTGTCGACAAGAGACCGGAACCGCGCTGCGACTCGCATGTTCCACAGGGCCATTATGAGGTAGTTCGAGATTCGCCGGATGAGTGTACAAACGTCGAGTACCGTCACCACGGACGATCCGCGGGCGTGGCGCCGCCTGCTGCGTTGCTATTGTGAACCGCGCACCGTACGAAGCGTTGTGGAGCTCCTGATTACGGTAATCCCGTTCGCGCTCCTGTGGGGGATGACATGGGTTGCCGTGAGCGCAGGCCACTGGGTGGGGCTGGTGCTTGCCCTGCCGGCTGCCGGATTTCTGGTGCGTCTGTTCATGATCCAGCATGACTGCGGCCACGGGTCGTTTTTCCGTTCCCGACGGGTCAACGACTGGGTCGGGCGGGTCATCGGAGTCTTTACTCTTACTCCTTACGACCTCTGGAGTCGCAGCCATGCGATCCACCACGCCAGTTCCGGCAACCTGGACCGACCCAGCGTCGGCGGTATCGATACGCTCACCGTGAGGGAGTACCGGAATCTCCCAAGGTTTCAGAGGCTTCGCTATCGCCTGTACCGCCATCCACTGATGCTCTTCGGCATCGGACCGGCGTATATCTTCCTGCTGGATCATCGGTGGCCAGTGGGCTTCATGCGCTCCGGGTGGATGCCCTGGGTGAGCACCATGGGCACCAATGTGGCCATGGTTGTTGTGGCGGGCGGCGTGATCTGGCTCGTTGGCCCTGGGGAGTTCCTGCTCGTGCAG
>SLLM01000341.1 GCA_007134055.1 Ectothiorhodospiraceae bacterium
GGGAAGAGGAAGGCAACTTCGAGGTCGAAGATGATGAAGAGGATGGCAACCAGGTAGTACCGCACGTCGAATTTCATGCGGGAGTCCTCGAATGCCTCGAAACCGCATTCGTAGGGCGAGAGCTTCTCGTTGTTGGGACTGCTCGGACCGAGGATGAATCCGGCCGCCAGGAGAACGGCGCCCATGCCCAGACCCACGATGACGAACAGCAGTATTGGCAGGTAGTGCTCAAGCATGCCCGTTACCCCCTCCGATCAGGCAGCCGGGCGCCTTCAGGCCGCCCGAGCCGCGCCGCAGTGTAGAGTAGCCCCTCATCGGTGTCAACCTGCAACGCGGGAAAAAAAGCCCTGAAACAAGGACTTAAAAGAGGCCGGTAGGCGGCCCCCTGGAAGGCGAGCTGGTGCGGATGGCCGGACTCGAACCGGCACGGCTTTCGCCACTGCCCCCTCAAGACAGCGTGTCTACCAGTTCCACCACATCCGCGGAATTCTGGACTGGACGGCCCCTCGCCGTAACCCAGAAGATTCTATCAACACCCGGGGAAGGCGGCAAACGCGACGCTTCAGTCATCCTCCGGCGGTGGCGGTGCCATGCCGGCACCCGGAGCGTCTTCATCATCCGGCGCCTCCGGCGCCACTTCCTCCTGTTCCGCCGGATCGTCGTCGATCAGGTCGGCCACCGTGTCCGGAACCGTCTGTCGCGACGCGATCATCGCCAGGGTCAGACTGGTCAGGAAGAAACCGACTGCCAGCGCCGTCGTGATCCGGACCAGAAACGACGACGACCCCCTGGCCCCGAACACGGTGCTGGAGGCACCGCTGCCGAACGCCGCTCCCGCATCCGCTCCCTTGCCGTGCTGGAGAAGCACCAGCACCACCAGGGTAATGGCGATCAGCACGTGAATGACCAGGATAATCTGTCCCATCAAGCTCTCTCTTTGTGTTCAACCGCCGCCACGCGCCGCGCACTGGCATATGGCGAGAAAATCATCCGCCCGCAGCGACGCCCCGCCGATCAGGCCGCCATCAACGTCCGCCATGGCAAACAGCTCCGCGGCCTTGTCCGGCTTGACGCTGCCTCCGTAGACGATGCGCACCCGGTCGGCCAGGGCTCCGCATGCCGTACGCAGATGCGCCCGTATGGTGGCGTGGACCGCCTGGGCCTGCTCCGGCGATGCCGTGCGCCCGGTACCGATCGCCCAGACCGGTTCGTAGGCCAGGACCACCTGACCCACACTCTCCCGCGGCAACACCTTCAGCACCTCGTCCAGTTGCCGCCGTATGACCGCTTCCGTCTCCCCGGCCTCGCGTTCCCGCTGTGTCTCACCAACGCAGATCACGGGCCGCAGGTCCTCCCGCAGGGCGGCGGCCGCCCTGCGGGCTATCAGATCGTCCGTCTCGCCGAAGAGCTGGCGACGCTCGGAATGCCCCACCAGCGCGTAGCGACACCCGAACTCCCGCAACATGGCAGCAGAGACTTCGCCGGTGTAGGCTCCCTCGGCCGCCGCCGCGACATTCTGCGCACCGAGCACAACAGCGCTGTCCGCGAGCTCCCCGGCCACCTGGGGAATCAGCACGAAGGGCGGCAGCAACACGATTTCCACCGAATCGAGTTCCGTGGCGCCGCTGACCACACCCTGGGCCAGCGCCCGCGCCATGGCCCTGGAGCCATGCATCTTCCAGTTACCGGCGACCAGCGCTTGACGCATCGGCTCATACCACCGCTTCGAGGCAGGCGGGAATCTTAACGTTGACGCAAGGGCAATTCAAACGCAGTCGAACGCAGCGTCCTGTTGCCGGGAGTGGTCAACGGGGTGGGTGCCTGCTGGTGCTGTCAGCGTAATGCCGCTTCCACGACGTCCGCCAGCCTTTGTGCGTGCATTGCCACCTGGTCCGGATCCCTGCCCTCGACCATGACCCGGATCACCGGCTCGGTTCCCGACGGGCGCAGTAGCACCCTGCCTTCGCCACCCAGTTCCGCCTCGGATTCCCGAACGGCGGCATGAATGGCGTCCACCTCGTCCAGCGGCCGCCTGTTTGCGACGGGGACATTGATCATGTGCTGGGGGAACCGCGTCATGCCCAGGCGCGCGCCGGAGAGTGACTGCCCTTCGGTTGCAAGTACCTCCAGAACCTGCAGGGCGGAGATGATTCCGTCACCCGTCGTCGTTCGATCCAGGCAAAGTATATGGCCGGAGGATTCGCCCCCCAGTATGCCACCCTCGCGCTTCAGCAGCTCGTGGACGTAGCGGTCGCCAACCCTCGCCCGCAGGAACTCCAGCCCCAGTTCCCGCAGCGCCAGCTCCAGCCCCAGGTTGCTCATCTGCGTGCCCACCACGGGGCCGTCAAGCGCCCTCCGGCGCAGACGCCCGCGGGCGATGACATAGAGCAGGTCGTCGCCATCCAGCAGCGCGCCCCTCTCATCGACCATCACCACCCGGTCACCATCACCGTCGAAGGCGATTCCCAGATCGGCGCCCCGCTCCACGACCGCCCGTTGCAGATCCTCCGGTCGGGTGGAGCCACAGTCAACGTTGATATTCAGTCCATCCGGCTGACTGCCGATCGCAGTCACTTCGGCGCCCAGTTCCCGAAACACTTCCGGGCCGACATGGTAGGTAGCCCCATTGGCGCAATCCACCACCAGGCGGATACCGTCAAGGCGCAATCCGCGGTCCACGCTGCCCTTGCAGAACTCGATATACCGCCCGGGCGCATCATGCAGCCGTGTCACCTTGCCGAGGGCGCTGGATGCCACGGTGGTGAGTTCTTCCCCCAGCAGCGCTTCTATGCGCTCCTCGGTGGTGTCGTCGAGCTTCTCCCCATCCGCGGAGAAGAACTTGATGCCGTTGTCTTCATGGGGGTTATGGGAAGCACTGATGACGATGCCGGCACCCGCGCGCAGCGTACTGGTGAGATAGGCGATGGCAGGGGTGGGCATGGGTCCGAGCAGACGAATATCCACTCCGGCCGCCGACAGACCCGCCTCGAGCGCCGACTCGAACATGTAGCCGGAAATCCGCGTGTCCTTGCCGATCAGCACCAGGTGCCGATCCTGCTGCTTCAGGACCCTGCCCACTGCCCAACCCAGCTTGAGCACGAAGTCCGGGGTAATCGGGTACTCGCCTACCCGGCCACGAATTCCATCCGTTCCGAAATACCGACGACTCATGAGACAAGGGTCTCGGGTTCGAGGGTGGCCTGCACGATCCGGACCGCATCCACGGTCGGCGCCACATCGTGCACCCGCAGGATCCGCGCACCCTCCCGGGCGGCGAGAACCGCAGCGGCGACGCTGCCGTACAGCCGTTGATCGACGGGTTTGTCGATTACCCGGCCCACCATGGACTTTCTCGAAATTCCCGTGAGCACCGGCAAGCCCATGGCGACGAAGCGACCCAGTTCCCGCAACAGCTGGTAATTGTGGGTCAGTGTCTTGCCGAACCCGAAACCCGGGTCCAGCACCAGACGCCGGCGGGAAATACCGGCAGCGGTACAGGCTGCAACCCGCTCACCCAGGAACGCCATCACCTCACCGACGACGTCGTCATAGCGAGGATTCTTCTGCATGGTCCGTGGCTCCCCCTGCATGTGCATGAGGCATACCGGGAGACCGCTATCAGCCGCTGCCTGCATCGCGCCCTCGCGACGCAGCGCCATGATATCATTGATCATCCCGGCGCCCCGACCTGCCGCCTCGCGCATCACTTCCGGCTTGCTGGTATCAATGGACACCGGAACAGGGAACTCGGCGAGCAGCGCCTCGAGCACGGGAAGAACCCGGTCCATCTCCTCCTGGGGGGAGATGGCATCCGCACCGGGTCGGGTCGACTCACCTCCGACATCGATGATATCGGCACCTCCGGCCACCATCTCCCGGGCCTGGTCGATGGCGCGCTCCGGTGTCACGAACGCGCCACCATCGGAAAAGGAGTCCGGGGTGATGTTCAGGACACCCATGATCCGGGGGCGATCCAGAACCAGTGCCCTGCCACCGCAATTCAGAATCACGGGCCCCGCCGCCGCGGCAGAGCGCGTGCCGGTATGATCGGGCATGACGTCGGGCGCGCGCTAGTGTTCGCCGGCCGGATCGCCGAGCTTGCCACCGGGATCCCTGTCCTCCCGGTCCTCGGCCTCGGACTGCGGACCGGACGTCCCCCGGGGCTCGCCCGTATCGCCCCGATCATGCTCGTGGGCGGGAGGACCTGCCGGTCGCCCGGCCATGATCTCGTCGATCTGCCGGCGGTCGATGGTCTCGTACTCCATCAGCGCATCCGCCATGGCGTGGAGTGTATCCATGTTGCTCTCCAGGATCTCCTTGGCGAGCTTGTAGTTGGTGTCGATGATGGCCCGCACTTCCTCGTCGATGGCGTGCGCTGTCTCATCGGAGACGGCCTTGACCTTGCTCATCTGCTGGCCGAGGAACGGCTGGTCGTCATCATCGCTGTAGGCAAGCGGCCCCATCCGCTCGGAAAGCCCCCACTTGGTCACCATGTCGCGGGCGTAACTGGTCGCCACCTTGATGTCGTTCTGGGCGCCGGTGGTGACCTGGTCCTTGCCGAAGATCAGTTCCTCGGCCAGACGACCACCGAAGGCCACCGCGATCTTGCTGTTGAGCTCCTCCTTGGAGAAGCCAAGGGGATCGTGCTCCGGCAGGAACATGGTCACCCCCAGGGCGCGCCCCCGGGGGATGATGGTCACCTTGTGCACGGGATCATGCTTGGGAGTACGCAACCCGACGATCGCGTGGCCGGCCTCGTGATATGCGGTCAGGCGCTTCTGTTCCTCATCCATGACCATGGAGCGCCGCTCGGCCCCCATCATGATCTTGTCCTTGGCGCGTTCGAAGTCATCCATGTCCACTTCGCGCTTGTTGCCGCGAGCGGCAAACAGCGCCGCCTCATTGACCAGGTTGGCCAGATCCGCCCCGGAGAACCCGGGCGTACCCCGGGCGAGAGTTTCCGGCTTGACCCCGCGGGCCAGCGGCAGCTTGCTCATGTGGACCTTGAGGATCTGCTCGCGGCCACGCACGTCGGGCAGGGGGACCACCACCTGGCGGTCGAAGCGCCCCGGCCGCAGCAGGGCCGGATCGAGCACGTCCGGACGGTTGGTCGCGGCAATGACGATGATACCTTCATTGCCCTCGAAACCGTCCATTTCCACCAGCAACTGGTTCAGGGTCTGCTCCCGTTCGTCGTGCCCGCCGCCGAGCCCGGCGCCACGCTGGCGCCCCACGGCGTCGATCTCGTCGATAAAGATGATACAGGGCGCGTGCTTCTTGGCCTGGGAAAACATGTCACGGACCCGGGAGGCGCCCACGCCAACGAACATCTCGACGAAGTCCGATCCGGAGATACTGAAGAACGGCACCTTGGCTTCCCCGGCAATGGCCTTTGCCAGCAGCGTCTTGCCGGTACCCGGGGACCCGACCATGAGCACGCCGCGCGGAATCTTGCCGCCCAGGCGCTGGAACTTGGAGGGGTCGCGCAGGAAGTCGACCATCTCGCCGACCTCCTCCTTGGCCTCCTCCACCCCGGCGACATCGGCGAAGGTGACCTTGACCTGCTCCTCGGTCATCATCTTCGCCTTGCTCTTGCCGAAGGACATCGCCCCACGGCCGCCGCCGCCACCCTGCATCTGCCGCATGAAGTAGATCCACACGGCGATCAGAAGCAGGAACGGTGTCCAGGAAATGAGGATCTGCCAGAACATGCTCCGGCCTTCCGGCTCCTGGGCATCGATGGCGACCCCGTGATCCAGAAGCGTGCCGATCAGGGCACGGTTATCGGTTTCCGGACTGAGGGTACGGAAGGATTCGCCGCCCGTCGTGGTGCCCTTGATCTCCTGACCCTGGATGGTCACGTCGCGCACACCGTCGCGTTCCACCTGCGCCAGGAACTCGGAGTACGTAACCTTGTTTGCCGTGGTCGTGCGTTCCTGGAAACTGCTGAACACGGACATCAGCACCACGGCAATGATCACCCAGAGGATGAGATTCTTGGCCATGTCATTCAAGGCGAATAACCTCGGTCGGTTGGCTCCCGGAGGTTTGACCGGAAGACTGGTGCTCCAACACACCGCACATAGGTGTTAACGGTACTACACCTGCATTTGCCGGGCCAACAGATACACTTCCCGGCTTCTGTCCCTTGATGCCGACGGCTTGCGCGTCACGACCCGACCGAACGACCGCCGCAGGTCCCGCAGGTACGCATCGAACCCTTCGCCCTGAAAGGTCTTGACCAGAAAATCGCCGCCGGGTTTCAACTGTTCGCGGGCAAAGGCCAGCGCGAGTTCTGCCAGATACATGGCACGCGGCTGATCGACAGCCTTCATACCGGAGATATTGGGGGCCATGTCGGATAGCACAAGGTCCACGGGCTGTTCTCCGAGAATCGTGGCCAGTGCGTCGAGCCCGGCGCTCTCCGTGAAGTCCGCCTGCAGCACCACGGCATCGGCCACCGGGTCCATGGGCAGGATGTCAAGAGCGATCACGACACCACTCTCGCCGATCTCCCGGGCCGCCACCTGGGTCCACCCTCCCGGCGCCGCCCCCAGATCCACCACGCGCATCCCCGGACGCAGCAGGCGGTCCTTGCGCTGGATCTCCAGCAGCTTGAACGCGGCCCGGGACCGATACCCCTGCCGTTGTGCATCGCGTACGAAGGGGTCGTCGAAATGCTCACGCAGCCAGCGGCGACTGCTCCGACTACGGCTCATCCTCACTCCCCTTCCGCCCGGCATCCGCCTCTGCCCGCCGCAGTGTCCGACGAATGCGCCACACCAGCCACAACGCCGCGAGGGAACTGCCCGCAGCCAGTACAAGCAGGCCATGGAAATGGGACAGGCCGGCAATCGCCACCACCAGCCAGAGGCAGAACAGCAGCATGACGAGGATCCCGAGTTCCAGCTTGACACGGGGGAACAGGATCTGCTGCGGCTCTACGGATTTCCGTGCTAGACTCCGCCCCCGCCCGGAGTCAGGACGGTTACCGCTACTCATGCACAGACTCACCGATCAACAGAAACTCCATCTTCGCCGCCTGGGCCACAAGCTGCGCCCGGTGGTGCTGATGGGCGGGGCCGGACTGACGGACGCCGTGCTTGCAGAAATCGAACAGGCCCTGGTTGACCATGAACTGATCAAGGTGAAACTGTCGGGAGCCGACCGGGAAGAGCGGCGCGCCCGGGTCACCGCCATCTGCCGGCGCACGGACGCCGCGCTGGTGCAGGGAATCGGACACACCGCGCTGCTGTTCCGCCGCTCGCGGATCGAGAAAAAACGGCGGATCGCACTGCCCTGAGGGCGGGACCGCTGCTACTCATACCGGACCGCGACCACCTCGTACTCCCGGGTCCCCGCCGGTGCTTCAACGGTAACCACGTCGCCCTCTTCCTTTCCCACCACGGCCCGGGCAAGGGGCGACTGGACCGAGATCAGGCCCGCCTTGATGTCGGCCTCATCCTCGCCGACGATGCGGTACGTGTACTCCTCCCCGCTTTCCTCGTCCACCAGGTCTACGGTGGCGCCGAACACCACCTTGCCATTGGCGTTGAGCCGGGTGACGTCGATGACCTGGGCGTTCGCCAGCTTGCCCTCGATCTCCTTGATCCGCCCTTCGACGAAACTCTGCTGCTCGCGGGCGGCATGGTACTCGGCATTCTCCTTCAGGTCACCATGCGCCCGGGCTTCGGCGATGGCCTCCGTGATCCGGGGGCGCTCCTTGTACTTCAGACGATTGAGTTCTTCCCGCAGCATCTCCGCTCCGCGCACGGTCAGGGGCACCTTGCTCATGCTGTAGCCTCCTTGTGCAGTGTCTGCAGACGGTTCACGTCCGTTACCTCGAGGTGCGCCAGGGCAAGCGCGGTGGCGCGCGCGCCGGCGATGGTTGTGGTGTAGCTGACCTTGTGATGCAGCGCCTCGCGCCGAATGGAATAGGAATCGGCGATTGCCTGACGCCCCTCGGTGGTGTTGATGATCAGCTGAATCTCGTCGTTCTTGATGGCATCCACGATATGCGGTCGGCCTTCGCGGACCTTGTTGATCACCTGGCAGTCGATACCGGCCGCCATCAGAACGTCCGCAGTTCCGCGGGTCGCCACCAGCGTGAAGCCGCCGTCGACCAGGGATCGGGCCACATCCACAACCGCCACCTTGTCGGCATCCCGAACGCTGATAAAGACCCTGCCTTCACGTGGCAGGTTCACCCCTGCCGCGAGCTGGGACTTGGCGTAGGCAGCGCCGAAACTGTGCCCGATCCCCATCACCTCGCCAGTGGACTTCATCTCCGGCCCCAGGATGGGGTCCACACCCGGGAACTTGATAAAGGGGAACACCGCCTCTTTCACCGAGTAGAACCGGGGCACCACTTCCTCGGTCATGCCCTGCGCGGGCAGCGACTGCCCCACCATGCAACGGGCCGCCACCTTGGCAAGCTGCACGCCGCTGGCCTTGGACACAAACGGCACGGTCCGGGATGCACGAGGATTGACCTCAAGAATATAGATGTCCTCGCCCTTGATGGCGAACTGCGTGTTCATCAGGCCCACCACGTTCAGGGCGCGGGCAAGCTCCCGCACCTGTTGCCGCATGCGGTCCTGCAGGGTCTCGGACAGGCTGTAGGGGGGCAGCGAACAGGCGGAGTCACCGGAATGCACCCCGGCCTGCTCGATATGCTCCATGATGCCGCCCACCAGCACGTTCTCGCCGTCGCAGATCGCGTCGATGTCCACCTCGACTGCATCATCCAGGAAACGATCCAGCAGCACGGGGCTATTGTGGGAAACTTTCACGGCCTCGTTCATGTACTGCTCCAGCTCGTCCTCGCCGTAGACGATCTCCATGGCCCGCCCCCCAAGAACGTAGGATGGCCGCACCACCAGCGGATAGCCGATCTCCGCGGCCAGGCGGTAGGCCTCCTGTGCCGTGCGGGCCAGCCGATTCGGCGGCTGCTGGATACCCAGGCGCTGGATGAGCTGCTGGAACCGCTCCCGGTCCTCGGCCAGGTCGATGGAGTCCGGCGAGGTACCGATGATCGGCGCACCGGCGGCCTCCAGGTCACGGGCCAGCTTCAGCGGTGTCTGGCCGCCGTACTGGACGATCACCCCCGCGGGCTGTTCCACGTGGATGATCTCGAGCACGTCCTCCAGTGTCAGCGGTTCAAAATAGAGGCGGTCGGAGGTGTCGTAGTCGGTCGACACGGTTTCCGGATTGCAGTTGACCATGATGGTCTCGTAGCCGTCCTCCCGCATGGCGAAGGCGGCGTGAACGCAACAGTAATCAAACTCGATCCCCTGGCCGATGCGATTGGGACCGCCGCCCAGGACCATGATCTTGCGTCTCCCGGTGGGCGCCGCCTCGCACTCCTCGTCATAGCTTGAATACATGTAGGCGGTGGTGGCGGCGAACTCCGCGGCACAGGAATCCACGCGCTTGAAGACCGGCCGCACCCCGAGCTCATGCCGCCGGGCGCGCACCTGCGCCTCCGTGGCACCGGTCAGCCGGGCGAGCCGCGCGTCGGAAAAGCCCCTGCGCTTGAGTTGTCGCAGACTGGTTTCGTCCAGCGCGGGCAGGCTGGCCTGTCCCAGCCACTGCTCCCACCGGACCAGGTCCTCGATCTGAGCCAGGAACCAGGGGTCGATCGCGGTCAGCTCGAAGACCTGCTCCGGGCTGAATCCGGCCCGAAAGGCATCCGCCACATGCAGTACCCGTTCCGGCCGCGGCCGCAGGAGGGCTGCACGCAGCCGCTCCGCAGTATCGTCCGCCGTTGCATCGATACGCGGGTCCAGTCCTTCCAGGCCGGTTTCCATGCTGCGCAATGCCTTCTGGAAGGACTCCTGGAAGGTACGGCCGATGGCCATGCCTTCGCCTACGGATTTCATCTGGGTGGTCAGGGTGGGCTCCGCCTGGGGAAACTTCTCGAAGGTAAAACGCGGCACCTTGGTCACCACGTAATCCACGGTCGGCTCGAAGGAGGCCGGAGTGGCCCCGCCGGTGATTTCGTTGCGCAGCTCGTCCAGGGTGTACCCCACCGCCAGCTTCGCCGCCACCTTGGCAATCGGGAAGCCGGTCGCCTTGGAGGCCAGGGCGGAGGAACGCGACACCCGCGGATTCATCTCGATCACCACCAGGCGGCCATCCTCGGGGTTGATCGCGAACTGCACGTTGGAGCCACCGGTCTCCACGCCGATCTCGCGCAGAACCGCCAGCGAGGCGTTGCGCATGATCTGGTATTCCTTGTCCGTAAGCGTCTGCGCCGGCGCCACGGTAATGGAGTCGCCGGTGTGCACACCCATGGGATCGAGGTTCTCGATGGAACAGATGATGATGCAGTTGTCCGCCCTGTCCCGGACCACCTCCATCTCGAATTCCTTCCAGCCGAGCACCGATTCCTCGATCAGCAGTTCGTTCGTGGGCGAGAGGTCCAGGCCCCGTTCGCATATCTCGACGAACTCTTCCCGGTTGTAGGCGATGCCCCCACCGGAACCACCCAGTGTGAAGGAGGGCCGGATGATGGTGGGAAAGCCGATCCCGCCCTGCACCTCCATGGCCTGCTCCATGGAATGGGCAATCTCCGCCCGGGCGGTTTCCAGGCCGATCCGTGCCATGGCCTGCCGGAACAGCTCCCGGTCCTCGGCCATGTCGATCGCGGCCTTGGATGCACCAATCATCTCCACGCCGAACCGTTCGAGCACCCCGTGGCGATCGAGATCCAGGGCGCAATTGAGTGCCGTCTGTCCGCCCATCGTGGGCAGCACGGCATCGGGGCGCTCCTGTTCGATGATGCGGGCAACCACCCGCCAGTTGATGGGCTCCACGTAGATGGAGTCGGCGGTCTCCGGGTCCGTCATGATGGTCGCCGGATTCGAGTTCACCAGGATGACCCGGTAGCCCTCCTCCCGCAGCGCCTTGCAGGCCTGCACCCCGGAGTAGTCGAACTCGCAGGCCTGGCCGATCACGATCGGGCCGGCGCCGATGATCAGTATGCTTTTCAGGTCGTTGCGCTTCGGCATGATATCTGTACTGTCCTGCGCTGGGCCCGGACCCGAAGGTGGGCCCGGGTCGGAAGTATTCAGGAACGGTGCGTGCGCATCAGTTCGACAAACCTGGCGAACAGGGGCCGCATGTCGTGCGGTCCGGGGCTCGCTTCCGGGTGGCCCTGGAACCCGAAGGCGGGCCGGTCGGTACGGCGGATTCCCTGCAACGAGCCGTCGAACAGGGAGCGGTGGGTCGTACGCACGTTACCCGGGAGAGACGCTTCATCCACGGCGAAACCGTGATTCTGACTGGAAATCATCACCCGCCCGGAGTCCAGCTCCGAGACCGGATGGTTGGCGCCGTGATGACCGAACTTCATCTTTACCGTGCGCGCACCGCTGGCGAGTCCGAGCAGCTGGTGGCCCAGGCAGATACCGAAAACGGGCATGCCGGAATCGACGATGCGGGCGATTGCCTCGATCGCGTAATCGCAGGGTTCCGGATCGCCGGGGCCATTGGAGAGGAAGACACCGTCCGGCTGCAGCTCCAGGACGCTGTCCGCCGGAGTTCGGGCGGGCACCACGGTAACCCGGCAGCCGTGATCGACCAGCATGCGGAGGATGTTCCGCTTGACCCCGTAATCATAGGCAACGACGTGCCAGGGCAGGTGCGCCTCCTTCGTTTCCGGTGCGTCGTCCCGCCCATGGTCAAGCTGCCAGCTGCCGCGACGCCATTGATAGGCTTCCGTGGTCGAGACCTGGCGTGCCAGGTCCATCCCCTTGAGGCCGGGAAAGGTGCCGGCCTCGGCAACCGCCTCCCCGGGGTCGGCAGCGCCGGTCATGATGCAGCCGCTCTGCGCCCCCTTCTCCCGCAGAAGGCGGGTCAGGCGACGGGTATCCACGCCGGCGATCGCCACCACATTCTGCTCCCGGAGCCAGTCACCCAGGGATCGGGTACTGCGCCAGTTGCTGGCTCGCAAC
>SLLM01000097.1 GCA_007134055.1 Ectothiorhodospiraceae bacterium
CAGTTTGTGCAGCCGGCGGCGCGCCCGGACGTGGACAGCATACTAGGCATTCCGCCCACCGTGGCCATCGAGCAGCGCACCAGCCGTGGCGGACGCAAGAGCACGGTGGGAACGATGACCGAAATCCAGCACTTCCTGCGGCTGCTGTTCGTCAAGCTCGGGACCCAGTACTGTCCGGACTGCCAGGTGCCGATCCGCGAGCAGACCCCGGAGGCGATTCTTGCCCAGATCCTGAAGGAATTCCGCGACCGCGACGTCGAGCTGCTGGCGCCCCTTGTGGTGGCCCGCAAGGGCTATTACACCGATCTCGCGCGCTGGGCGGCAGGCAAGGGATTCTCCCACCTGCGGGTGGACGGACAGCATCTGCCCGCCGCCGACTGGCCGCGCCTGGACCGCTACCGGGAACACGACATCGAGCTACCGGTGGGCAGTGTCCGGGCGACGGCGCGCAACGAAGCCGCCTTGCGGGAGCTGATCCAGCGGGCCCTGGGACACGGCGGCGACACCCTGGTCGCCACCGCAAATGGCATGCCGGACGCAGTGTTCTCCGCCAGCCGGGCCTGCCCGTCCTGCAGTCGCAGCTTCGAGGCCCTCGACCCACGCCTGTTCTCGTACAATTCCCGCCATGGCTGGTGTCCCGGCTGCTTCGGTACCGGTGTGGTCCTGGCCGGTTTCGATGCGGGACAGACAGGGGAGGAAGCCGACTGGTCCGCGACCGGCGATGACCAGCCACTGCCCTGCCCCGAGTGCGACGGTGCGCGGCTGAACGCCGTCGCCCTGGCAGTACGCTTTCGCGACTGTTCCATCGCCGCGCTGACTGCCCTGTCGGTAACCGCCGCCGCCGACTGGCTGGCGCAGCTGCACCTGCAGGGGCGGGAGCAGGCGATCGCCCGCGACATCCTGCCGGAGATCGCCAACCGCCTCGCCTTCCTCCGGGAGGTGGGACTGGACTACCTGGGCCTGGACCGGGCCGCGCCGACGCTTTCGGGGGGCGAGGCACAACGCATCCGCCTGGCGGCACAGCTGGGCTCGAACCTTCAGGGTGTCTGCTACGTGATGGACGAACCCACGATCGGACTGCACCCGCGCGACAACCGCATGCTGCTGGATACCCTGGCGCGCCTGGAGAGCAAGGGCAACACCATCGTCGTCGTCGAGCACGACGAGGAAACCATCCGCCGGGCAGAGCACGTAGTGGACCTGGGGCCCGGCGCCGGCGTACACGGGGGCCGGGTGGTTGCCGAGGGAACGGTGGAGGATCTGCTTCGCAACCCCCTGTCCGTCACCGGCCGCAGCCTGGCCAACCCCCTGCGCCATCCGCTGCGCCGGTCGCGGCGACTGGAACCCGCCGAACAGGTGCTGCGGATCCGTGGCGCTCGGGCCAACAATCTCCGCCAGGTGGATGTGGACATCCCGCTGGGTCGTCTGGTGGTGGTCTCGGGAGTGTCCGGATCCGGCAAGTCCACCCTGGTCCGCGAGGTGCTCGAGGAGAACCTGCAGCGGCTGCTGAAGGGACACCGCGGGGGTGGAGGTGCCGGCATGCGGGGATGTCGGAGCGTGGACGGCTGGGAGGCGGTACAGCGGGTCCTCGACGTGGACCAGACGCCCATCGGCAAGACACCGCGTTCGTGCCCCGCCACGTACGTGGGCTTCTGGGACGACATCCGCCGCCTCTACGCCCGGACCGAGGAAGCCCGCATTCGCGGTTACGGTCCGGGGCGGTTTTCCTTCAACACCCGGGAAGGACGGTGCCCGGGCTGCGAGGGCCAGGGCGTGCGGCGCATCGAGATGAACTTCCTGCCGGATGTGACCATGCCCTGCGAGGTCTGTCACGGCAAGCGCTTCACGGCGGAGACCCTGGCGGTCGAGTACAGGGGCCGATCCGTGGGCGACGTACTGAACATGCCGGTGGACGAGGCGGTGGAGTTCTTCACCACCCACACACGCATTCATCATGCCCTCTCCCTGCTGCAGGATGTCGGCCTCGGCTACCTCACCCTGGGCCAGCAGAGCCCGACCCTGTCCGGCGGCGAAGCGCAGCGCATCAAGCTGGTGACGGAACTCTCCAGGGCCCGCCCGGATACCGGCCGGCGCAGGCCGCCCCATACCCTCTACGTACTGGACGAGCCCACCGTGGGGCTGCACATGGCGGACGTGGAGAAGCTGATTCATGTCCTCCACCGCCTGGTGGACGCCGGGCACACGGTGGTGGTGATCGAACACAATCTGGACATACTGGCCGAGGCGGACTGGCTCATCGACATGGGTCCGGAAGGCGGGGAAGCCGGAGGTCGGGTGGTGGTCCGCGGCGTCCCGGAAACGGTGGCAACGGAAGGCGGCTCCCACACCGCCGGGATCCTGCGGGAGTTCCTGGCGGAGCGGACCTGGACTCCGGCACTGCACACCGGCAAGGTGGCAGCCGCGCCCGCATCGGATGGCGGGACGCCGGGCGTCGGGGAGGCGCGATAATCCATCACGGGGCGCAGTCTGCCGTGCAGGCCTCAGAACTGCTGCCCCAGGAACAGATACACGTTGCCGCGGCGGCCCTCCGCCTGACCGTAGCCGGCGTAGACCGCCCCGATCGGTGCATCCACACCGAGGAGCAGGCTGCCGGAGTAGACCAGATCGTCCAGGTCCGCATCCCCGCGTTCCTGCCAGACATTGCCCGCCTCCAGGGAGGCACCGACATAGGTCGGGAGGCCGAAGAGGCCGGAATCACCGCCGCCGGCGATCCGCCGGTAGACGATGGCCCGGCCCAGACCCAGGTGGGCACCCGTCAGCTCGCCCTGCTGGAAACCGGAGAGGTTGAGAAAACCGCCCAGGGAGAACAGATCGTAGACCGGGGCATCCCCCCGCAGGTAGGTGCCGAACCGCACACCGGTGAGGAGGGTGTTACGCTGCCCCGTCCAGGCGCCCAGCCAGCTTCCCTCGAGCCGCTGGTGACGTTCGTCCGCCGCCAGGGCCGGATCACTGGCCAGCCACACGAGCCGGGCCGAGTACCCCCGCGTGGGGAAGCGCGGGTTGTCCAGCCGGTCCCGCGCCAGCTGCACGAACACCTCACCGCTGGTGAAGTCGAATCGTTCCAGTTCCGGCGCCAGGACACGGGGCCTGGACTGCCCGCGTCCGAACTCCAGCCCGGTACGGACCTCGGTGGTGGGACTGATCTCGTAGCCCAGGTGCAGACCGGCACGCTGGCGGCTCACCCGGGTTTCCCCAACCTGGTCCCGGTCCTCGAACACCGGCACCGACTCCCGCTTCGCCTCCAGCCTCGGGGCAACGAACCACCGGGCAGCGGAACCAAAGGGCTGCCAGAACTCCGTCAGCACCCGGGGACGGTTGCCGAGCTGCAGGTCCGTGCGCCATTCCGCCCCCATCCGGTTAACCTCGGTGAGCAGCAGGCTCGCCGTTGCCTGGTAGGTTGCACTGGCGCGGAAGTCATCTTCCAGGGTCAGTCCCAGGCGCAGGTAGTTGGGTCCCCAGGACTTGGCCGACGCCGTGATCACGACGCCTTCCCGCCCCCGGTCATCCCGTTCCAGCCGGTAATCCACGTGCTCGAAGTGTCCCATGCCGTAGAGTACGTTGATGTCGTGCTCCAGGAGCTCCCGGTCCAGCGGCTCCCCGGGCTGCTGGCGGATCCGGCTGCGCAGTATGGCGTCATCCAGCGCGGAATCATTCACGACACGGACAAAATCCGGCACCAGCGGCGGCACCTGTTCACGCCGGTGCCCCTGCTGCCAGATCCGGTACCGGTCGGCATCCAGCGCCAGGTGTTGCAGCTCCGCAAGCCGCGCCCGGGCAGCCAGCATGCCCGCGACAGAGGCTTCGCGTACACGCAGGAAATCCACGGCGGAGATGGGAATGCCGGTGAAGTCCGGCTCGATCAGGATGTCACGGGGGCCCAGCGAGGCCAGCAACACTTCGGATCGGTGCCGCATCATGATATCCAGTGCCTGATTCATCACGGCCAGCGGATTGTCGAGGTCGCCGCTGGCGACGGCGTCGGCTCCCACATCCACGGTGATGATCACGTCGGCACCGAGGGCGCGTGCGATATCCACGGGAATGTTGTTCAGCAGGCCGCCGTCCACCAGCAACCGGCCGTCGCGCTCCACCGGGGCAACCAGTCCGGGAATGGACATGCTGGCACGCATTGCACTCGTGAGATCCCCGTCCGCCAGCAGCACCGGCTCCCCGGTCTCCAGGTCTACCGCCATGGCGCGGTAGCGGATCGGCAGGGCGTCGAAGTCGTCGATACCGTCGGCGCGGGCCGCGAACCCGCGCAGGTTGGCCGTGAGGTAGTGCCCCTGCACCAGTCCGCGGGGAAAGGCGATTCCATCCTGGCGCAGACCGAGGGTGATCTGCCCCGGCAGGTCCCGGTCTTCCTGCCGGCGTCGCAGGGCCCGAATCTCGCGATCGGGCTGGTCCCGGAAAGCCCTGGACCAGTCGAGCCTGAGCACCTCCCGCTCCAGTTCAACGGGATCCCAGCCGGCAGCGTAGAGACCACCGACAATAGCCCCCATGCTGGTACCCACGACGATGTCCACGGGGACCCGTAGCTCCTCGAGGACACGGATCACACCCAGGTGGGCCATCCCCTTGGCGCCGCCGCCGCTGAGGACCAGAGCGACGGTCGGCCGCTCCCCGGCGGCGAGGGGCCCCACTGCCAGGAGCAGCAACAACAGCGCCAGGAAACGGCACCGGAACCTCCGCTCGCTGGATCTCTGAACCATGAGTGCGCGTCCGTCTACTGCCGATCGGGTTCGGACACCGCCTGCGTCATCCCAAATACCAGCAGCAGGAACGCATACCGGTAGGCCACTTCCTCCAGGTAGTCGAAACGGCCGCTGGCACCGCCGTGACCGGCACTCATGTTGGTCCGCAGCAGCAGCAGGTTCTCATCCGTCTTCAGTTCCCGCAGGCGAGCCACCCACTTCGCGGGCTCCCAGTAAGTAACCCGCGGGTCGGATACCCCGGCCGTTACCAGCATGTGCGGATAACGCTGTGCGCGTACGTTGTCGTACGGCGAATAGGCCAGGATCGTGTGATAGTCGGACTGGCTGTCGATGGGGTTCCCCCACTCCGGCCACTCCGGCGGGGTCAGCGGCAACTCCGGATCCAGCATGGTGTTCAGGACGTCGACGAAGGGCACATCCGCAACCGCCGCGTGGAAAAGCTCCGGCCGGCGGTTGACCACCGCGCCTACCAGCATGCCCCCGGCGCTACCGCCGTGCAGCGCAATCCGGCCGTGGCCGGTGTAGCCGGCATCGATCAGTGCCTCGGCGGCGGCGATGCAGTCATCGAACGTATTCGTCTTGTACCCGAGCTTGCCCCGGCGATACCAGTGATCCCCTTTCTCCTTGCCGCCGCGCACGTGGGCAACCGCGTAGACGAACCCCCGGTCGACCAGGCTGAGGCGGTGGGGCGAGAAGGATGGCAGGTCGATCATTCCGTAGGCACCGTACGCGGAGAGCAGCAGCGGGGTCTCCGCCCCCGGCGCCATCCCGCGCCGATGGAACAGGGACACCGGCACCTGCTCGCCGTCCGCCGCGGTGGCCATCAGCCGGCGGCTGACATAGGCTTCCGGATCGTGACCACTGGGGATTTCCCGTTCCTTGCGCAGGTCCCGCTGCCGGGTCTCCATGTCGTAGTCATACACGCGGTCAGGCGTCGTGAAGGCGCTGTACCCGAAACGCAGTACGCGGGTGTCGTGCTCGAACCCCGTCTGCAGCCCCAGGCTGAAGGCCTCCTCGTCGAACTCCACCGAATGCTCGGCGCCGTCACGCCACCGGCGGATGACGATTCGGGGCAATCCGTCCTCCAGCTCCAGACGCGCCAGGAATTCCCGGTAGGACACCATGGAGCGGATCAGTCGGCCGCGGCAATGCGGAACAAGAATCTGCGGCTGTGCGGCGTCGGGCGCTTCCCCGGGGAGCAGCACAATGGCGAAATCCTCCGCCCCCTGGTCGTTGCTCAGCAGAACCCACCCATCACCATGATCGGTGGCATGATATTCCACCCCACGTCTTCTGGGGAGCAGGCACCGGGGTTCGGCGCCGGGGTCATCACTGGCGATGACGCGGACTTCCGAGGTGGTGTGATCGTGGCAGTCGATGCACAGGTACGCCCCGCTCTCCGTGCGGTCGATACCCACGAAGAACCCGGGGTCCGACTCCTCGTACACCAGGAAGTCACCGCCGGTTTCCAGGTTCCGCCGCCTGACCCGGCGCGGCCGGTGCTCCTCGTCCAGCACGGTGTAGAACAGGTTGGTCGAATCCGCTGCCCAGGCCAGGTCGCCCCGGGCCTGCGGGATCATCCCCGGGTGGCGGCTCCCGTCGTCGAGTTCCCGTACCCACACCGTGCAGACCTCCGCTCCCGAAAGGTCCACGGCGTAGGCGAGGCGCCGGTGATCCGGGCTGTGAACGGCATTGATGATGCGAAAGTAGTCCTGACCCTCGGCTTCGCCATCCCCGTCCAGCAGGATCTCCTCGGCGTCCTCCGCTCCGCCCCGCGGACGCCGGCAATAGAGGGGGTGCTGACCGCCTTCCCGGAAACGGGTGTAGTACTCCCACGGGCCATCGGGTTGAGGAACGCTGCGGTCGTCCTCCTTGATCCTGCCCTTCAGCTCGGCGAACAGGGATTCCCTGAGCCCGGCGGTGGTTGCCATTACGGATTCGGCGTATTCGTTCTCGCGCAACAGGTGCTCCCGGATGTCATCGGGCAACTGTTCCGGATCCTGCATCGCCTCCCGCCAGTTGGGGGCACGCAGCCAGTCGTAGGGGTCCTCGCGGCGATGACCATGGAACGTGCGGATCCTTGGACGACGCCGGGCGCACGGTGGAGTGGCGGAATCGGTCACGAATACTCCTGGTCCTGTCCTGTGGGCGATGCGGCCGGGCATCGCGGCGACCCCGGACCTGCATGCCACGACCCCGGCTGCGATCGGGGCGGCGAAACGGATGGCACGATCCGGTTTCAGTAAAGACCCAGCAACACCCTGCTGCGACGATACGGCTCCTCGAATTCCGGCCAGCGCCGGAACGGGACACCTTCCGGCAGCCCCAGCCGATCCATGGCCGGCACCTGACGGTTCTCCAGTGCGGCCATGGGGTGTTCGGTGCCCCGGTACAGGTCGATCTGCGCCGCGATCACCAGATCCGCAAGGTCGGGCTGGCCATCAGCGGTTTCCCGCATCCAGCTCTCGTGGGCGGCGACCGCGGCAGCGACCGGCTCTGGAAATCGCCAGACCCGCAGCAGGTTCGCCCCGACGGAGGCATGGGTGTAGCGCATGAGCTGCCTGAGACGTTCGGTCTGCGCCCGCAGCTCCGGCTTCTGTGCCGCAAACTGCAGCACCACCAGCTTGCCGATGTCATGCACCAGTCCGGTCAGCAGCGCCCGCTCGGGCGGCAACGCCGTGAATGCCGTCGCCAGGGCGTGACAATGGGCCGCGGTCTCCAGGCTGTGTCGATGGATCTCACCAAGCTCACGCCGGTACATGCCGCCGGCGATGTTCACCATCTGCATGAGGGCATAGTTCGTCACGAGTACGCCGGCCAGGTTCAGCCCCAGGCGCTGCAGCGCGCCGGACACCGTTTCCGTGTCGATGACGCCCCGCATCGCCACACTGTTCGCGAGCTTGATCAGGTAACTGGAGAGTCCCGGATCACGACGGATCTCCGCCGCCACCCAGCGTGGATCCGGTTCGTCGCCGGCGAGCGCCTGCCGGATCCTGGCCGCGGCCTGCGGCAGGCCGGGTAGAACGATCGTGCCATTGGCGATGCCTTGCTGGATGGCCACCAGATCGTTCATCAACGCGCGGTTGGTGGTCATGATCTCTCAGGCGCTGCCGGAGGCGATATCATCGGGGGAATGATAGTACTCGCTGGAGCGCGCCATGTCCGCCACCAGGCGCTGGAGTTCCGCCAGGCGCCACTCCGCGTTGCGGTACGGGGCACAATCGGGGCAGCGGGGATCATCACAGGGCTGCCTGGCGTACAGCCAGTAGTGGACGACTCCGGAGAGCAGGCCTTCGGCAATCCTTGCCAGGTCATCTTCCGGGTAGTCCCGGGCCAGGCGGTTGCCCAGTTCCACGGCCTCCTGGGCGGCCTGTTCGTCGGCAGGGATCTCCTCGCTCATTCGCTCCATACCCGGTCAATGATGTGATGATTCCCGGCAGCATCCGGCGCGGTGGCGACATCGCGGGTCGCGCCGGAGGTCGGACCACGGGTCGGATCGCCCGCGCCGTCCCCGGGTTCGGGCTTCTGCAGTGACCCTTTTGTGCACAGGCAACATCGGGCCTGAAGTCTACACCGAAAGGATACATCGATCGAATCGGCGCAAGCCATCGCACACCCCGAACCATACCATAACATTCTGATTTTTCTTTACTTCACAAAATCGATGAAAAGTTCATCAAACTGACTCAATCCCCGGATTCCAGCGGGATTTCGGCGGACACGGAACGCTTTTCCACAAACTTGTCCACAGGTTTTGTGGAAAAGGTCGAAGAGCGTAGGTGGGGCGGGGACTTGCGCCCGCCCTCCGGGTGACGCCCAGCCCCGTACCGCAACGCAGCAATCCGGGCATGGGGCATACCTGCCGGGTGAACCCGTCCGGCGACCCGGCGTCTATGCTGCAGTAGCATCCCTTGGGAAGACACCGATCAGGCCACCGGCACCCTCCGGAATCGGTGGCCCCGGCTTCAGCGGAGGTTTCGCCATGCGCATGTCCACCCTCGTCGCCCTCGTCGCCGCCCTCGCGACCGGCCCGTCCCTGGCTGCCGCACAGGTCGTGGAAAGCGAAGAGCACCGTTTCCGGGTCCAAGTCGTGGCGGAAGGATTCGATCACCCGTGGAGCGTGGCGTTTCTCCCCGATGGTGGCATGCTGGTGACGGAGCGGGACGGCCGGCTGAATCGCCTGGACGCCGACGGCGGCAGCCGTGCGGTCATCGAGGGGACACCGGAGGTGGCAGCAACCAATCAGGGCGGACTGCTGGATGTTGTTCTGCACCCCGATTTCGCGGACAACAGCTGGGTCTATCTCAGCTACGCCAGGCCGGGCGATGGCGGCAATGCCACCGCGGTAGTCCGCGCTCGCCTGGATGGCGATCGCCTGCATGACATGCAAACCCTGTTCGTTGCGACGCCCTACACCCGCGGCGGTCGCCATTTCGGCTCTCGCCTCGCCTTCGATCGCGACGGCTTCCTGTACATCAGCACCGGCGACCGCGGCGAACGGGATCGGGCCCAGGAACTGGACAACCACCACGGCAAGATCATCCGCTTGACGGATGACGGGCAAATCCCCAACGATAATCCCTTTCTGGCCGAACCCGGCGCACAACCCGGCATATACAGCTACGGCCTGCGCAACCCTCAGGGGATGATCCGGAATCCGGAAAGCGGCGAGATCTGGATCAATGAACACGGCCCCCGGGGCGGGGACGAGATCAACATCATCCGCGCCGGCCTCAACTACGGCTGGCCCAGGGTCACCCACGGGCGGGAGTATCACGGCCCGGAGATCGGACCGGATTCCATGGAAGGCATGGAGGATCCCCTGCATCACTGGACCCCGTCCATCGCCCCGTCGGGCTTTGCCTACTATGACGGCGAGGCATTCCCCCGCTGGCGTGGAAACCTGTTCGTCGGCGCACTCGCCGGGACACACCTAGCCCGGGTGGTGCTCGAGGATGGCGCGGTGGTTCACGAGGAACGCCTGCTGGACGACTCCGGCTGGCGGATCCGGGACGTGCGCCAGGGCCCGGACGACGCGCTTTACCTGCTGGTGGACCAGCGTCGGGCACCGCTGCTGCGCCTCACGCCCGCAGCGGAGTGAGCCGGCGCCGGAACGCCGCCGCGGACATCCGCATCGATCGAAGGGTAGTAGTCGCAATGATGCAGCATCTCAGCAGGACCATTCTGCGGGGCCTACTCGCGGTCATTCCCATCGGCGCCACGGTGTACCTGGTGGTCTGGCTGGCGTTGACGCTGGAGTGGGCCCTGGGCAAGGCGGTATCGGCGATTTCCCCCGATGGCGTCTATGTCCCCGGAATGGGTCTCTTCCTGGCCCTGGCGGTGCTCTACGGTATCGGCTGGCTGGTGGATCACTGGTTGCTGCGCCGGCTCATTCAGGTGCTGGAATGGGCTCTCAATCGCATACCTCTGATCAACAAGGTGTACGGAGCGGTCAACGATCTGATGACCTACTTCTCGGGGGCCCGGGAAAGTCGCTTTGACCGGGTGGTGGCGGTCGCGGTGCCGGGTACCGATGTCACCGCACTGGGACTGGTGACCCGGAACGACCTGCGAGACCTGCCGGAACCGCTCGCCAGTGAGACCAAGGTGGCCGTCTACATTCCCGGCAGCTACCAGATCGGTGGTTTCACCCTGCTGATTCCCCGGACACTCCTGGAACCGGTGGATATGCGGGTAGAGGATGCGCTGCGCTTCGCGGTGACCGGAGCCATGTCCGTGTCGGTCTCGGACAGGCTGCCGTTGCGCGGGGGGCGTGACAAGGCAACGGGCGGCCCCTCCTGAGTTCCCCGGGCACGCCCGGCCCCGCCGCCGCCAACGACGCGTCAACCATGCTGACCGAAGGATGCCCATGCGGATCATCATCATCGGGGCCGGGGTGATCGGCACCACTACCGCCTGGTTTCTGGCCCGCAACGGATACCAGGTCCATGTGCTGGACCGGGCCGGTGGACCTGCCGAGGAAACCAGCCATGCCAACGGAGGACTGCTCCATGCCAGCCACGCGGAGCCCTGGAATGCCCCGGGCGTGACCAGGCAGCTGCTGCGCTTCGTCGGGCGCGAGGATTCACCGTTGCTGGTACGCCCGCGACATCTGCCGTGGATGCTGTGCTGGGGGCTTGCCTTCCTCCGCAACAGCAATCGCCGCCAGTTCGAGCGCACCACCTTCATCAACACCCGCCTGGCACTCTACAGCCTGGAGTCCCTGCGGGAGCTGCGAAAAGAGACCGGAATACGTTACGACGACCGGCACAACGGCATCCTCAAGGTGTTCCGTGATCGCTCCAGTCTGGACCAGGCCCTGCGGACATCCACCCTCACCCGGGAGCTTGGCCTGCGCTTCACGGTACTGGACCGGTACCAGAGCGTCGCCCTGGAGCCGGCTCTCGGTCCGGTGGGCGACACCCTGGCCGGGGGCATTCATTATCCGGAGGACGAAAGCGGCGATGCCCGCCTGTTCACCAGGGAACTGGCGGCCATGGCGGAACGGCAGGGTGTGCACTTCGAGTTCGGTGTCCGGGTCGAGCGCATCCACAGGGATGCGGACCGGGTCGCCTGCCTGGATACCACTGCCGGGCGACGGCAGGCGGACGCCTACGTGCTGGCAGCGGGAAGCTCCAGCCCCCTGCTCGCCCGGCAGGTTGGCCTGCGGCTGCCGATCCACCCGGTGAAAGGCTACTCCTGCACCATTCCCGTCGGAGACGGGCGCGGTGCTCCACGTATCCCCGTGATCGATGATGCCGGCAAGGTGGTGATGGCGGTGCTGGGGAACCGCTTCCGGATAGCCGGAACCGCGGAGTTCGCGGGCTACGACCATACCCTGAACCACAGCCGGGCGGAGAACGTCCTCAAGCAGGCGGCAAGAACCTTTCCCATGCTGGAGCGGCACCTGCCATCAAGCGATATCTCCCCCTGGTGCGGTCTGCGGCCGGTCACCACCGATGGCGCGCCGGTACTGGGTCCGACACCACTGGCCAACCTGCACCTGAACTGCGGCCCCGGACACCTGGGCTGGACCTTCGCCTGCGGCGCCGCCCGCCTGGTTACCGATCTTATCGCAGGGCGCCGTCCGGACCTGCCGCTGGACGGACTCACCCATGCCCGCTTCCGCCCCAGCGCCCGGCAACCGTAGCGGATTCAGTCGGCAGCGCCGAAACCACCACCGCCGGGAGTCTGGATCACCACC
>SLLM01000211.1 GCA_007134055.1 Ectothiorhodospiraceae bacterium
AAGGCGTTGGCGTGGTACCGGTTGCGGACCGTCTTGGTGATTTGCACGGCCGAGGATGCAGGCCGAAAGTTCCCAGAAACGGTCGTGTACCCGGTTGCGTTTCGAGGGAACCAATTCGAAGGCTTGGCCCGCCGCGTGACGCAGGTGGAGCCATCGAGCTGGGAGTCAGTTGGTGGTCCGGGTCGGCTGTTTCCGCTCAATCCCGGGATGGTGATCAGGCAGTCTGCAGTCGTGCACCGCCAACTGGTGAACGTTTTGCCGGTTCGACCACTCCCCCACCAGTACGAGCACCCGCTGGATGACGTCGTCATTAGTCTGCAAATCTCGGAGGGCGGGTGGCGTGAACTGACCTCTCAGCTGCAATCGCAGTTGGATCGGGTTGTACGCGGATCACCAAGAGTTGAACGGTCGAGCGAGGCGGAAACAAAATTCACGGTTGATCTGAGCGAAGTCACCGCGGCCGACACGTTGGATCTGGTGTTAGGCACGGTCGGGTGTACCTGGCTGGAAATGCCGTACGGGCTGGAACTGGTGAGCGAGACCGACGCGGAGATGAAAATGGAAACCCGAGATGTCACGATTCCCTTCGCGAACCCACGCGACCCACACTTCACGATACAGCTGGTATCGACCATCTGTGCTCCCAAGAGCTGGGAAGGTTTGGGCGGGCCTGGTCGGATCCAACACAAGGGGGGACGCACCTTCACCATCGTGCAAAGCCAACCCGTGTTCCGAGAACTGAACCAGCTGCTTTCCGATTTGAGGGGCTCCCGCAGGTGACAGGAATATCGCGTGTCAATTCCGCTTGATCGGCAACTTTCCGTCTCCGACCCGCAAGAGGCATTCGGTGCCGTTGATCTCGAACGATTGACCGACTTTAGCAATTTTCTGAGGGGTGCCTTGCGGCCGCGTCTTTGGGTAAGAACAGACTCTAAACGTGCTATCGGTATGGACGATTCCGTTCGAAATCATGAGGAACGTCTCGTCGTCCACTTTCATCATCGCGATGCACCCGAAATCGGCGTGGCGCGAAAGCGTATCGCTAGGGTACCGAGGATGCGCCCCGACGTGAGCCGGCTGTCCGTCGGGGAGTCGAATATCGAACTCGACATCGTGCGTAGTTTCGTCGGACGTTTCTTGTTCAGTCCGTTTCGGTGCCGGATCGTTCGTGAAATCGACGTCTTGGTCTGCGTCAACGTAGAGAGCTGGCGGCCCGTCGCCTGAATGACCGAGCAGGTATGGCCACTTTTCGTTCCCAAAAACGATCTCACCATATTTGGGATCTACCAAATCGGGTGGCATGACGACTCCTTCCGGCGGAGGCGATGAATGCCTTGACGTCAGCGGTTAGTGAAATTGGAATAGCATTGGGAATCCTGCGGGGATGAACCGCACGTCCAATTCCGAAAAGCTTTCCGCGACGACAGTAGCGGGAGGAACCAACGGCCTTACCGAGGACGTTCCCTCGCTGAGTGTTAACTGAAATTTGCCGAGCGCACGCCACGTTTCCTCTCCGTCAGTCGAGTACCTGATCCATCCGCCGCCTACCCGAAGGTGAATAATCACGTCGCGTTGTTTGTCGATAATCATGACGTATTCGCCCATACGTCGTAGCTCCTCGAAGGTAGGTTTCACCTTCCCCTCCCCCGTCGACTTCGACTCATCGCCGGGGATACGGCTCGTCGTATTCCAGGAACGCCAGGTTCTTACCTTCCAGTCGCGAGATCACCTTGCCGTCGGCTTGGTCAGAGGCGGATCCTGTCTCCGGGGCCCGTGAGCCAGTAGCATTTGGCGAGGGACCGTCCGCGGCCTGGGGTTCAAGCGTTGGCAGTTCGATCGGCCGGGTCCAGAGCTCGCGTTCCTGCTCGGGAAGATACTCGAGGGCTTCCCGGAAGCGGTCCTGCAGTTGGGTAAACCAGTCGCCCTCGGGTGGCGCCGGCCCGGGCGGCAGGGCGCCGGGGAAGGGATCGCCCTCGGGAACCTGAATCGATGCCGGATCGACCCGCATGAAGTCGCGGTGCAGGGGGTCGGTGGAGAGGAGGCGAATCTCGGTGGGGTGCGGGTCGCCAAGGGACAAGTACATTGGCCCGACCGCTGGGCTTGCCATTCCAACATTCGCATGAATCGACCAGCGATCCTTCAGGACTGACCGTTCACGTGCGAGCTCTCCACTAAGATGCACGGAATGAGACGACGATAGATTAAGACAGTAACTAAAGTCAACGTTACATGCTGACTGGTAACCTTCGGACAGACTGTAGTTTATAGTATCACGCTTGTTTGAAAGAATGGAGTTGCGCTGCCAAGAAACATGACTAATTTCACTAATCCCGTCAATCGTGAATAGTGATACGCCAGAACTTTCGTTAATAAAGATATTGGATCGCAGTCCAATCTGCGTTGCTTTCTCGCCCTTCGGGTTAACCCTTACTGATGATTTGGTGCTATTCCGGGTTTCACGACGAAACACAAACAGGTTGTCTTGAACAAAAATTCTCGATGCATCCATCGCGTTGTCCAATGCGAGCATGGAAAGAAAAACATTGTTTCGAATACAAAGTGCAATCGGTCGCAGTTCACCCCATTTATGCGTCTGCAGCTGAATTGCATCGAAATCCGGCTTGTCGCTGGCCGGATTAATGCCGAATGCGCAATTTTCAATACACAAGCCGGTCAGTTGCCAACCGCCAACCGAGTACTGCTGGTCCCTTGTGGTCGCATTGGTTACGAAGGTGAATCCATGTAATCGGCAGTCCGTTAATTTTGTTAGGTTGTGGGACTTACGGCTGCCCATGCTCGTCACTCTCTCCGACCAAGAGTCACACACTAACACGCTTCCAACAGTGGTAATCAAGCCGCAATCTTCTTTTTCACTCCATTTGATCCTCTCTGAGTACGGCCCTTTATCCACAACCTGGACCACCTGGCCGTCGCTTTGAGCATCGAGGGCTTCTTGGATCGTGGTGAACATGGCCGATCCGTCCTGGGCCACGGTGAGGATTTCGCGTCCTTCGAGCCACTCGTCCAGCGGCGGATGGACGGCGAGAATTTCCTCTTCGGTGGGGA
>SLLM01000336.1 GCA_007134055.1 Ectothiorhodospiraceae bacterium
GGGTTCGGGCTGGGGTTCACCATCCTCGACGCCCCGCGTGGCGGTTAGCTGGATCTCCACACCCGCCGGCTGCACGGTGTCCGGTTCCGGATTCTGATCCCGCCAGGCGGCGAATCCCACCAGATGCAGCAGAGCCGCGCCCGCCAGAACGATCAGCCAGTGCTTCAGGCGTATGTCGAGCATCAGGAATCCACGGCCGTACTCAGCAGCGTCAACCGCTGCAGACCGGCATCCCGCAAGGCATCCATCAGATCCAGTAGCCGATGCGCGGGAACGTCGGCATCCGCCTTAACAGTGACTGCAACCGGCTCGGTCGACTCCTCAGCCAGCCACGCTTCGACGCGGCGTGTCAGTTGCTCCAGCTGCAGCTCCACCCCATCCAGGGCGAGCCGGCCGTCCGCTGCAAGCAGGATCACGCCTTCTTCCGGCTGCGCCGTCTCGACACCCTCGAGACTTTCTGGCGGCTCCACGTCAAAGGGATCCGGGGCGCTCAGAGTCCCGGCAAGCATGAAGAATACGAGCAACAGAAAGACGATGTTGATCAGCGGGATCACGTTCTCGCCCTGCTCTCGACGCGGGAATTCGGGAAAACGCATCAGCCTTCCCCGCGTTCCAGCCGCAGGTTGCCCGCACCGGCCGCGGTCGCAGCGTCCACCACCAACATGACACGTTGCAACGGCACCTCGGCCTCCATGCGCACCGACACAGGACGATCGGCATCCTCCCGCAGACCCTCCCGGAAGTAGGCCTCGAGTTGCCCGGCAGTAACCGCTTCACCGGCGAAAACGATCGCGCCATCCCCCATGAGATGAACGACCAGGGTATCCGGCTCCCGGTTCGCCGAGGACTCGCTCGGCGGGGGAAAGGCCAGGCTGGTGGCGCGCCAGTCGAGAAAGCTCGTTGCCAGCATGAAAAACACCAGCAGGATGAACACCACGTCAATCAGCGGGGTCAGGCCGACCAGCGCCAGCCGACGGCGCCGCGGTTCCTCAATGACCATCGTCAGCCCGCTGTGCCGCCAGGGATGCCGGTCGTCCCGGGGCGCGATGGGCCACGGGGGAGGCATGGTGTTGCGTCTGGGTGAACACCCGGGTCACGGCATCCTCCATCCGGTGACGGAACCGCTCCACCCGGCGCTCCAGCCAGTTCAGGGCGAAAACCACCGGGATCGCCACCGCCAGACCGACGGCCGTGGTCAGCAGGGCTTCCCAGATCCCGCCGGACAGCAACGCCGGATCCACCCGGCTGCCGGCGGCCTCGAGCTGGCGGAACGCCTCGATCATGCCCAGTACCGTGCCCAGCAGGCCCAGCAGCGGACTCAGGCTGCCGATCACTTCCAGACCGCGCAACTGGCCGCGCAGCCCCTCGAGGTAGCGGGCTCCTACCCGGGCAACCTCTTCCCGCACCAGGGACTCGTTCTCCTTCTCCGGCCAGCGTTCACGGGCTGCCACGGCGGATTCCATTACGCGCGCAATGGGGTTGCGCTGGGCGGCCATCAGGGTACCGGCATCCCCCGTATTTCCCTCCGCCAGCAAGACGATCACGCGGTCCACGAACTCAACCCGATGCAGCCGCAGGGAGAAGTACTGCCAGGTCTTCAGCAGCACGATGGCCAACGCCGTGACCGACATGGCCAGCAGGATCATGACAACCGGACCGCCCAGCTCCGTCAGAACCGCCAGGCGCTGGAGAAAACCGCTGGCAACCGCGGTGTCAGACATGAAATGGATCTCCATGGTTACCAACCTTTCCGGACCCCGAGGCAGGGCAGGCAGGCTGGGCAAGCACCGAAACCGTAATGTGATTGCGAATCATTAGCAAGAAAGACGACACCCGGACCTTACCGGAGACCGATCCGCCACCGGAACACCCGCCGGCAACCGTCCCGTCGCCGAGGGCTGCCGCGGACTTGCGTCCGCGCTGGCACCTGCCGCTGCGCGCCAGGAACCCTACGCACCGCCAGCGGACGGGGACCCCGTAGGGTAGTGGCCCAACGCGGCACCCAGCGGTTTGCGCCCTGACCGCCCTGCGGCCATCCACCGTCGGGTTCATTGGGACGCCCGGTGACAGCCTGCCTCTCCGGCCGCTCCAGCCGTCGACGGCCCACCCATGGCGCCACCACAGGACAGCGGCAGTCGCGAACATCGCACCGTCGTCCCCGGCCGGACGCCCCGGCAGATCTCTGTCTCCTGAACCTTCCGGGAAAGGTTGGTAGTATACTTGCGCCGTCAAAGCCGCCGATAGTCCCGGCGGCATCCGGACCACAACCCAGGCACATCGCGACCCGTGGACGGCTGATCCGTCCCGGTGAGACCCGCGCTCTCGGAGACCCGGCATGGCAGATCTGAATCTGGAACAGGCACGCTTCAACATGGTGGAACAGCAGGTCCGCACGTGGGAGGTGCTCGATCCCCGTACACTGGACGTAATGGACCGGGTGCTACGGGAACACTTCGTCGAGGCGCACCACCGGAATCTGGCCTATTCCGACCTGCACCTGCCCCTGGGACACGACCAGGTCATGCTCTCCCCCAAGCAGGAGGGCCGTATCCTGCAGGCCGTCGCGCCCCGGGAGACGGAGCAGGTTCTGGAGATCGGAACCGGTAGCGGCTACCTGACCGCCTGCCTGGCCACCCTCTCCCGTCATGTCACCAGCATCGACATCTTTCCGGACTTCCTCGAACAGGCGCAGGGTCGCCTCGAGCGGGAAGCATTGCGCAATGTCAGCCTCATTTCCGGCGACGCCGCCCGTGGCTGGGATGACGGCAAGCGCTACGATGCCATTGCCGTGACCGGCTCGTTGCCGGAACTCCATCGGGGCTTTCACCAGTCCCTGACCATCGGCGGACGACTGTTCGTCGTGGTCGGGACCGATCCCATCATGGAAGCGCTCCTGATCACCCGGGTGGCGGAGGATCAATGGGCGGAGGAAAGCATCGTGGACACGCACCTTCCCCCCTTGATCAACGCCCCGCAAAGTCGCCGCTTCACGCTCTGACGGGGCCGCCATGACACTCGCCACCACCGATCCCCGGTCGTTGAAGGCGCGGCTCGAGCTCGACGAGCCGCTGTTCCTGCTGGATGTGCGGGAGCGCTGGGAGTTCGATCTCGCACATATTCCCGGGTCCCGTCACATCCCGATGAGCACGATCCCGGGCCGCATGGCGGACATTCCCACGGACCGCGCGGTCGTGTGCATCTGCCATCACGGCGCCCGCAGCGAGCAGGTCGCGTGGTACCTGCTGCAGCAGGGACGATCCGCAGTCGAGAACCTCCGGGGCGGCGTGGATGCCTGGTCCCTGGAGGTGGATCCGGAGCTTCCCCGCTACTGAGCCGACCCGGAACCGCGGTGCGGTGCACCGGAATCACCCAGGATCTCATCGACCAGGGCGATCACGGCTCGAGTGGCGCCGCGGTTGCCTTCCACGAGACGCTGCCCGGCACGGCCCATTCTCGCCCGCAGGTCCGGGTTCTCCAGCAACTCCGTGACCGTATCCGCCAGCGCGCCCGCGTCCGTCACCTGTTGACAGGCTCCCGCTGCAACCAGTCGCGCCGTGATCTCGGCGAAGTTGAAGGCGTGCGGACCGACAATCACCGGCACCCCGAGAGCAGCGGGCTCCAGCACGTTGTGTGCCCCCAGGGGAACCAGACTGCCCCCGACGAAGGCCACATCGGCCGCGGCATAAAGCAGTGGCAACTCTCCGACGGTATCAGCCAGATACACCTGGTCATGCGCCGGACAGGGTCCGCCGTCGCTGCGACGCGAAACGCCGTAGCCCGCTTCCCGGCAGAGTGCGTGCACCCGCGCGAACCGGTCCGGATGGCGCGGCACCAGGATCAGCAGCGCCGCCGGCAGCACCTGGCGGACCAGCTCGTGGGCCCGGAGCACCTGTTCCTCTTCGCCTTCGCGCGTACTGGCGGCGATCCAGGCAGGCCGATCCGGGCCGAGCTGCTGACGCAGCACCTCGCCCTGCTCGCGGGTGCTGGCGGGCAGGGACTGATCGAACTTCAGGCTCCCTGCGACCACCAGACGTTCGTCCGGGGCTCCGAGTTCAAGCAACCGGCGGGCATCATCCCGGGTCTGTGCGGCGATGCGGGAGGGACACTGCAGCACCGGCTCCATGAGTCGCCGGACACGCCCGTAGCCGGCGGCGGTGCGCGCAGACAGGCGGGCGTTGACCAGCAACAGCGGGATGCCGCGCTTGCGGATTGCATGGAACAGGTTCGGCCAGAGTTCCATTTCCACCACCAGCGCCAACCGGGGCCGGAGCCGATGGAGAAACAGCGCCACGGCATGGGGCAGATCGAACGGAAGATAACAATGACGGACCTGGTCACCGAGGAGTCGTTCCAGCTGCGCGGCTCCCGTGGGTGTCATGGTGGTTACCACCAGCGGCAGCTGCGGATAGCGATTGAGCAGTTCCCGAAGGAACGGCCCTGCCGCCTGCACTTCGCCCATGGAGGCGGCATGCACCCAGATGCCGCCGCGGGGGATGTCGCGCGGCGGCAGGCCGTAACGCTCCAGCCACCGTTGGCGGTATGCCGGCTCCCGGAGTCCGCGCCAGAACAGGTAGAACGGCGTCAGCGGGGCGATCAGGTACAGGAGCAGACTGTAGAGCAACCGCATCAGCCGACCTCCGCCGGATACAGGCGGTCACCTTCCGGCGTGGCCATCAGCGCATCCAGGCGCCCGGTCACGTCCGCCACCGAAATCAGGGACATGGCATCCGGCCGGCGCACCCGTCGTCCCCATGCGACCTGCTCCACGGATCTGCCCCATTGCGCCCGTACGGCATCCGGATAGCGGTTTACGGTCCAGTGACGACCCAGGTACGGGCCCGTGCGCTCCGGATTGGACGTGGCATACAGTCCGATCACCGGCGTTCCCGCCGCGACTGCCATGTGGGCGGGTCCGGAATCGGGACACACCAGAACCGTGGCGGCCTCGAGTATCGCCAACAGCTCCTTGAGGGAGGTCTCCCCCACCAGGTTGCTTACCGGCACACCCGCTTCCCGCTCGAGGGCGGCACCATAGCGTCGCTCCTCGTCACTGGGGCCGCCGGTGACAAGGACCCGCATCCCATGGCGATGATGGGCGTGACGCAGCAGCTCGAGGTACGAAGCCACCGGCCAGTTCCGGAAGTTGTTGAAACGCTGTGAGCTGCAGGGGCTGACCACGAGGGTGGGGGTCGCGTCGGGAATCAGTCCGGCGGCGCGCTCCCGTGCCCGGGCGGGAATGGGGATATCCCACCGCAGCCTACGTTCCCGGATACCGATGGCATCCAGGAAGTCGAAGAACCCGTCCATGACGTGACCGTGGGGTCGCTCCGCTATCCGGCGATTGACGAACAGGCCGTGAAAATCCCGGCTGCGACGGCGGTCAAAACCCAGGCGCAGCGGCGCGCGAACCACCCGCGATACCCAGCCGGCCCGCAGAGCCACCTGCATGAGAAGCAAGGCGTCGAACCGGGTATCACCGAGCGCGCGCGCCACGGCCCGCCTGCTGGCGAATCCGGCGCGCTTGTCGAAGGTGATACACTCCACACCGTCCAGATCGCCGAGCAGCGCCGCCTCGGTGCGACCGATCAGCCAGGTCAACCGCGTCTGCGGCCAGGCATGCTGCAGGGTGCGTACCACGGGCACCATGTGGCAGCAGTCGCCGATGGCGGACAGGCGCAGCAGGCACAAGCGCCGCGGGGGGTCCATGAAAGGCAATGCCGCCTGATGCACCATTGCAGGGTTCACCAACAGGGTTGTCACTGGCAGGTACACGATCCCGCCGTACTGGCTCACGTGCCCGCCTGGCTCTTCGATCCGGACGCCCTGGCGGAACGTGGAGTGCTCACCGGCACGAGTCCCGGCCGCCGCAGCGCCTGGTACTTCCGTCACGCAGACCGCAGCATGGTACTACGGCACTACTGGCGCGGCGGCATGGTGGCCCGAATCAGCCCCGATGTCTATCTCTGGGCGGGCCTCCGACGCGCCCGTCCGGTACGCGAGTGGCAGCTGCTGCAGGCGATGCGTGACCATGAACTGCCGGTCCCGCGACCGGTGGCGGCCCGGGTGGATCGCCGCACCTTGTGCTACCGGGGTGACCTGGTCACCCTCACCATACCCCGGGCACAGACCTTCGACAGCGTCATCTGCCAGGGTCTGGATGACGCTGCCCTCTGGAAGGCCGTCGGAGAGACCATACGCCGGTTCCATGCCGCGGGTTTCCACCACGCTGATCTCAACGTGCGCAACATACTCGTGGACCAGGGCGGCACCGTCTGGCTCATCGACTGGGACCGGGGATCACGCCAGGCTCCGGGACGCTGGTGGCGGTCGAACCTGAAGCGGCTGCGGCGCTCCCTGGACAAGCAGCCCCTCCTCGCGGAGCGGGCCGGCAGGCACTGGGATGACCTCCGGCTCGCCTATGACGCCGCCCCGGGGCGGCGCCGTTAGCAGAAGGCACCGGCCTACCCGCACTGACGATCAGCCATCACCGTCCGTCGCCAACCTGCGGATTCGCTCCACGATACCGGTGGTGGAAAGGCCATCGACGAAGTCGAGGATCACGACGTCGCCGCCCGCTGCGCGAACCTGCGAGGCGCCGGCTATGTCCTCCTCGCGGTAGTCGCCACCCTTTACCAGCACGTCAGGCAAGAGCTCGGTGATCAACGCTTCCGGGGTGTCCTCGGAAAAGGGCACGACCCAGTCCACCGCCGCCAGCGCCGCCAGTACCGTCATGCGCTGTTCCAGGCCATTGACCGGTCGCCCGGCACCCTTGAGGCGCTGTACGGAATCATCGTCATTGACGGCCACGATCAGGCGGTCCCCCAGTGCCCTGGCGCGCTGCAGGTAGGCGACGTGACCGGCATGGAGCAGATCGAAGCAGCCATTGGTGAACACCACCCGCTCACCCTGGGCCCGGGCATCCTCCACCAGCAGGGGCAGCTGCTCCCGGGAGACGGGTCCATGGTCATCCGCCTGCAGGCCGTGCAGGGCGCGCCGCAGTTCGGCGACCGTGACCGAGGCCGTGCCCACCTTCGCCACCACCAGTCCTGCAGCCACATTGGCCAGCGCAGTGGCCACGGGCAGCTCGCTGCCTGCGGACAACGCCGCTGCCAGCACGGAGATGACGGTGTCGCCGGCGCCGGTCACATCGAAGACCTCTCGGGCGTGGGCAGGCAGGTGCAATGGCCTGCCGCTGGCACCGATGAGGATCATGCCCCGTTCGCCACGGGTAATCAGCAGGGCACCCAGATGCAGCTCCCGCAGCAGGTTGCGCCCCCGCGCCTCCACCGCCTCCATATCCGGACATCGTCCGACCACGGATTCGAACTCGGCCATGTTCGGCGTCAGCAGGTCGGCGCCGCGATAGCGGGAGAAATCGCTGCCCTTGGGGTCCACCAGAACCCGGCAGCCGGCTTCCCTGGCAGCCCGGATCAGGGCCGGTGCATCGGTGAGTGTCCCCTTGGCATAGTCGGACAGGATCACCACGTTGCAATCGCCCAGGTGCTCCCGGTACAGACGGCCCAGGCCATCCCGTTCGCTGTCGACGAACGGCTGCTCGAAATCGAGACGGATCAGCTGCTGGCGCCTGCTCAGCACCCGCAGCTTGCAGATGGTGGGATGCCCCTGCACGCGACGGAAGCTGCAGTCGACACCATGGCGGGACAGCTGTTCGGAGAGCGTGGTTGCGGCGGCGTCATCGCCGGTCAGACCCAGCAGGCGGACCTGCCCGTGCAGCGCGGCGATGTTCAGCGCCACGTTGGCGGCCCCGCCCGGGCGTTCCTCGACCTCGCCCACGTGCACCACCGGCACCGGCGCTTCCGGGGAGATGCGGCTGGTCTCACCGTACCAATAGCGATCAAGCATGAGGTCACCGGCGACCAGCACCCTGGCCCGGGAGAAATCCGGCAGCGTGAGTTGCATTGACGCGTCCCGTGGTGGAGAGTTGCCGGAATTCTACCAGTCCGGTACCGCCCGGCGTAGTCGCGCCGGGCGCGGAGATGAGATTCCGTCGCCCCTTGCCTACAATGCCCGCCAGCCAGGATTTCCCGGAAAACGCGACGTGAGCCGCAGGAGACGACACTTTCCCGCCAGTCCCGCACACCCCCGCAACTGGGGCCAGTGCCTGACGCTCGCGCTGACCTGGCTGGCCGCTTGCCTGCCCTGGCGTGCGGCCCTGCGCCTGGGAATGGCGCTGGGCCGGGTCGCCTACCATCTCGCTCCCGGCCGGCGGGCCATCGCCCGGCGCAATCTGGAGCTGTGCTTCCCGGACATGGATCCCGGGCAACGGGAGGCTCTGATACGGGAGAACTTCGCCCACACCGGCAAGGGCGTCATCGAGATCGCACTCGGCTGGTATGGCGGGGCGGCGGTGGACGCCATACCGGTCACGCTGGAGGGTCTCGAGCACTTCGAGGCGGCGCGCCGGGACGGACGGGCGGTGATCCTCCTTTCCGGGCACTTCACGCCGGTGGAACTCGCCGCGCGCCTGCTGGGCAGCCGCCTGCGCGTGGCCGCCATCTACAAGCCGCTGCGCAAGAAGCCGGTACTGGATGCCGCCATGCTCCGGGCCCGGCGCCGGAACGTCGGTGCCGCCTACGCCCGCGATGATATCCGGGGCATCGTGCGCAGCCTGCGCAACGGTATCCCGGTCTGGTACGCCGGCGACCAGGACTACGGCCGCCGCCATTCCGTGTTCGCACCGTTCTTCGGCCAGCCGGCCGCCACGATCACCGCCCTGTCACGGCTTGCCCGCATGAGCAACGCCCGGGTGGTACCCCTGTTCTTCAGCAGCCGCCCGGATCTTGACGGCTACGAGATCACCTTCCACCCCGCCCTGGAGGACTTTCCCGGCGGCGACGACGTCCGCGACGCGACACGCATGAACCAGGTCGTGGAGGCGGCCGTGCGCCGTCATCCGGAGCAGTACCTGTGGATACACCGGCGCTTCAAGCGCCAGCCCGAACGCCGCACCAACCTCTACGACCGGACGGGCGCATGAACGCCGGTGAACCCCGGCTCGCGGTCCTGGTCGCGTTCACCGGCGACGGTGGCGTGGAACGGATGCTCTGCAACCTGCTGCGTGGCTTCGTGGAACAGGGCGTGAACGTGGACCTGCTGCTGCTCAAGGCCCGCGGCAGCCACGTTGCCGCCATTCCCGCCGGCGTACGGGTAATCCACCTGGACGTGGCCACCTCTCTGCTCGCCCTCCCGGCCCTGGTCCGCTACCTGCGCCGGCAACGGCCGCGCGCTCTGCTGGCCGCCAAGGACAGGGCCGGACGCGTGGCCCTGGTCGCCCGCCGGCTCGCCGCCGTCGAGACCCGGGTCTACCTGCGCATGGGCATGCATCTCAGTGGCTCACTGCGGGGCAAGCACGCGCTGCGCCGCTGGTCCCGTTACCTGCCGGTGCGATATCTCTATCCATGGGCAGATGGAATCATCGCCGTCGCCCGCGGCGTGGCGGAGGATCTGGCGCGGATCGGTGGCATCCCCCCGGAGCGGTTTCATGTCATCGAGAATCCCAGCATCACGCCGGAACTGGCGACACTGGCTGCGGAACCGGCCCCCCACTGGTGGCTGGACGACGCCGGCATCCCCGTGATCCTCGGGGCGGGAAGGCTAAGGGAGCAGAAGGACTTCCCCACCCTGCTGCGGGCCTTCGCCCTGCTGCGGGCGGAACGGGAATGCCGGCTCATCATCCTCGGCGAGGGACCCGACCGCACCGAGCTGGAGCAGCTGGCCGCTTCCCTCGGGATCAGCGGGGACGTCCACCTGCCCGGGTTCACGGACAACCCCTACGCCTGGATGGCGCGGGCACGGCTGTTCGTGCTCTCCTCCCGGTACGAGGGCTCCCCCAACGTTCTTACGGAAGCCATGGCACTTGGTACGCCAGTGGTCGCCACGGACTGTCCCAGCGGACCACGGGAGATCCTGGAACGGCACTGCGCAGATGCCCTGGTGCCCGTCGCCGATCCACGGGCGATGGCGCAGGCGATGGCATCGACGCTGGCATCGCCGCCCGCGGCGGCAACCCTGCGCAGCGCCGTGCATTCCCACCGCCTGGACATCAGTAGCCGCCGCTACCTGGAGGTGATGGGCTGGTGAGCGTCACCTCCGTGACGGAGGGGAACCGACGCCATCACCAACCGGCGACCCTCATGCTCACCTGTCATCCCGGCCCGGCGGCGCCGACGCCGGCTGCGATCCCCGCCCCGAGCGCCATATGGTACAGTGCGCCTGCGTTGCAGCCGGGGTCCGCATGCTGATCTCCTACAGCAAGAACTTCCTGTTCGTGCATATCGCCAAGACCGGTGGCACCAGTCTGCGGGCAGCGCTGCGCAGATACCGCTGGGGTGGCTGGTACTCCGCGCCCCTGTGGCTGGCGAGCCAGGTCAGTCAACTGACCCGGCCACGGCACAAGCTGGGACTCAAGTTCCCCCGCCACGCGAAGGCCATCGCCGCCCGGGAGATGCTCCCCGAGGAGGTATACCGCTCCCTCTTCAAGTTCGCCATCGTCCGCAACCCCTGGGATCTCCAGGTCAGTTCCTTCCATCACATCAGCCGGGAGAAACCGGAGGTACTCGGCCGGGCACGCACGTTCCGCGACTTCCTCCTGCTGAAGTTCGATCCGGAACGTCCGTACGACTTCATGCTCGACATCTCCGCCGAACTGCAGCACGAATACATCGTCGACCTGCAGGGCCGGGTGATCATCGACTACATCGGTCGCTACGAGAATCTGCGCGCAGACTACCAGGCGATCTGCCGGCGCATCGGTGTACCGGCTCCGCAACTGCCACACCTGCGCAAGGCGGAGGATCGCAAGGACTACCGCAGCTACTATGACGACGAGCTGGTGGAGCTCGTGGCCGCGCACTACCGCAAGGACCTCGATCTGCTCGGCTACCGTTTCGAGGCGGCCGGCAGCCATGATTGAGGCGTTGGCGCTGCCCCTGCTCGCCGGTCCGCCCTGGCCGGATGGGGGATGGCTGCTCGCCGGGCTGCTGTTCGGGCGCCCGCTGCCTCCCGACGAACGCCTGGTGGACCGCCGGATCCGGCTCCATGACGGGCGGGAACTGCAAACCGCGGACATCATTCACCGCTATCCCGGCAAGCGGGTATTGCTGAACGGGGTGCTGGGCGACGTGGAGGTGGTCGCCAAGTTCTACCTGGGGCGCTTCGCCGGCTGGCGGGAATGGTCACGCGGCCTGCGCGGCAGTCGCGCCCTGCAGGATAGCGGCGTTCCGGCACCGGCCGTGCTGCACGCGGCATACGCCGCACCGGCGCATGCCTGGCTCACCGTACTGGAGCGGATCCACATCGACGAGCCCTGGCCGCCCCGGGGTCGCGTGGATGACCGTCTCAACCTGCGGATGGTGGAAACGCTGCTGCAGCATCACCGCAACGGCATCATCCAGAACGACCTCAACTGGGCCAACTTCCTGCCGCAGCGGGGCACCCTGTATTCCATCGACGGTGACCGCGTCCATCGCTTCCGGGCACCGCTGTCCCGAAGGCGCACGCTGGCCAACCTGGTCCGCTTCTACGGCTACAAGACCATGTTCGACGAGCGGCAGATCCTGGCCGGCCACGCGCACTACTGCCGGCTACGCGGCTGGAGCACGGATGACACCGAACGCGACCGGCTGCTGCGGGCAATCCACCTGGCGAGGCGCAATACCGCAGGCCGGGTGGCGGCCCGTAGCCTGCGCGGCTGGAAACACTACCGCCAGCAGCGCCGGGGCGGGCGGCGCAGTATCGCCGACCGGCGCCGGCTGCCGCCCATGCTCCAGCCCAC
>SLLM01000357.1 GCA_007134055.1 Ectothiorhodospiraceae bacterium
AAAAGATTGCCGCTGCACTGGCGGCGGGGGAATTCGACGACCTTCCGGGCAAGGGAAAGCCACTGGTGCTGCATGACGATTCCATGGTGCCGGAACACCTGCGCGCCGGGTACCGGCTGCTGCGCAACGCCGGATATGTGCCGCCGCAGATGGACTGGAGCAGACAGTTGCGCGATGTCGAGTCCCTGGTTGAACAACTCCAGGAGGATGAATCCGGTCCCGCCCGCGAACGGCAGGCCGAGAAGCGACTGCGCCTGTTGCAGGCCAGGCTGAAACAGGAAGGTGCGCGGCGCCGCCCGGCCTGGGTACTGGAGCAGGACTACCGGGAACGGGTGCTGCGCCGTTTCTCCCGTGCAGAGGACGACATCGACCGGATGGCGACCGGCGAATGACCGGGCAGTCAGTGCACGGCGTGCCCGCCGACTGGTTCTTCCGCCTGCTCGCCCATGGGCCCGGCCTGGTGCAGGATCATCCGCCAGCCCGACTCCTCGCGGCGGAAGGCGTTGGATGCCGCCATGGCCGGCTGTGCCCGTTCCTGGCCGTGCAGGTGGATGACCTCGAGGACTGTCTCCAGTGCCAGGTCCGTGCCGGTGACGATGCGGCTGCCCCGGTTGCGGAACGCAATCTCCGGTGCATGCAGGAAGATCTCCCTCCAGCTGTTGCGGATGGCTGCCCGCCCCACCAGCCGATCGCTCATGGGATGGATGCATACGGTGTCCGGTTCCTTTGACCAGACGGCCATCATGGCGTCCAGGTCGCGACGCATGAACGCATCGTAGAACGCACGTGAGGCAAGCTGCGGTGTCGTCAGATCCAGCATCGAATGTTCCTCCGGTCGCCCCGGGTCCGGCGGCAACGATTACGGGTCGAACAGGCCGGGCTGGCGCATGGGCGCTTCCTGGGCGGTGATGTGGCCCTCCACCAGTGACCGGAAGCGTCGGCAACTTGCCGGGGCGTGGCCCGCAAAGCCGTTGCCGAAGAATCCGAACAGCCCCCCGGGCACCGGCTGCTGTTCCAGGATTCCGTCCAGACGGCGTTTCCACCAGGCCAGTCGCGGTTCGGCGTCCAGGTGCTCCCGGCCCAGGTCGGGAAACTGGTCCGGCTGCCCCGGCCAGCGCAGGTACAGGAAGTCCGCGGTCACCGGCGCTATCAGCGGCTGGTAGCCGTCCGCCGGGACGCGGTTCTGAGGCAGCGCAGCCGTCCTGCGATCCGCCCGGTCCGCCGTTACCCACGCAACCCCGTGTTCCCGGAGTAACTCCACCGTGGCCGGTTGCCACCAGTCCGCGTGTTGCAGTTCCAGCGCGTAGCGCCAGTGGCCTGCGGGGAGGTTCTCCAGCAGGCCCTCCATCTCGGCCAGGCGGCTGAAGCGGAACCGGGGCGGGAACTGTAGCAGGATCACCGCCAGCTTCCGTTCCAGGGGTGCCAGTGTCCGGACAAGCCGCTCGAGGCTGCGGCGCGCTACCGCACCGTCCAGCCGCATGCTGCCGTGGGTGAGACTGTGCGGCGCGATGACGCAGAATCGGAAACCGGGTGGCACGGCACTGGCCCACCCCGCCACGCGTTCCGGGGATGGCAGGGCATGGACGGTCGAGTCGATCTCCACGGCGTTGAACTGCCGGGCATACCAGCCCAGGCGGGCCGCTGCGCCAAGTCGGCCCGGATAGAAGCTCCTCCCCCAGTCGGGAAAGCTGAACCCCGTGGTCCCCAGGTACCAGCGCCGGCTCATCATCGGCCGTGCGCTCCCGGTACAGCCGCCCGGCCGCGGCTGAAAGCACCCGTGCCCGGTTGCGTGCCGTTGTCCGGCGGCGAGGCGATGCTGGTACTGGAGTATTCCGGCATGTCGATTTCAACTCAGGATTTCCGCGCCGCCCGGTTCATGTAACCGCGTTCGCGAGCGCCCCGTTACAAGCCTGTCGGGGGGTACTGGCCGGTCTCAGTGGTTTCTGTGCCGCCGTGGCAAGGCGCAAGGAGAGAAGTGTACCAGCAGCCATGTGAGCGTCGAGCAATGTCGTCCACAGGGGCCATGAATCACCCGAAGCGTGTAGTTGTGCGGCTCGTCGGCGGCGTTGTACTCCCTTGGCGTGGAATCACCATGCCTGCGCACTCGGTGACGGACCCGGGTTCAATCGAGGCTGGTCGGCGCCCGGCCACGGATGCCGGTACCTAACCGCCCGGCGGGAACAGGGGCAATTGCCGGTTGCCGTCGCGGGGAGGGCGGAATCGGGTCGAGTCCAGTTCATCCAGGCGTCGGTGGTCGAGACCCAGGCGTCGGCAGGCGAGCCGGAAGCGCTGCGCCAGCAGTGTGGTCCAGTGGCTTTTCCCCCGCATGCGCTGCCCGAAGGCGGGATTGTAGTCACGGCCACCGTGGGCTTCCCGGAGCCGGCCCATGACTCGTGCGGCCTTGCCGGGTGCGTGCTCCTGCAGCCACTGCCGGAACAGCGGCGAGACCTCATGCGGCAGCCGCAGGAGCACGTAGCCGGCACTACAGGCGCCGTGCCCGGCTGCCGCCTCCAGCAGCCGTTCCAGTTCCGGATCCGTCAGGATCGGTACCACCGGTGCCACCAGGGCGGTGACCGGTACGCCGGCTTCGGTCAGGGCACGCATCTGCTGCAGCCGCCGCGAGGCGGATGCCGCCCGCGGTTCCAGGGTGCGTTTCAGGTCCGGGTCCAGGCTGGTGAGGCTGATGCTGACCGTTGCCAGACGCTGCTCCGCCAGTTGCGCGAGGAGATCGAGATCACGCAGTACGTGTGCGCCCTTGGTGATGACGTGTACCGGGTGCCGGGCTTCCAGCAGCACCTCCAGGATGCGACGGGTGACGCCGTGCTCCCGGTCGAGCGGCTGGTACGGATCGGTGCTGGTGCCCAGTGCGAGCGGCCGGCAACGGTACCCCGGTCGTGCCAGTGCCTCCCGGAGTAGGTCCGCCGCGTTGCTCTTGCAGAACAGGCGTGTTTCGAAGTCCAGGCCCGGAGAGAGGTCCAGCCACGCGTGGGTGGGGCGGGCGAAACAGTAGATGCAGCCGTGCTCGCAGCCACGGTACGGGTTCACGGACTGCTCGAAGGGGACGTCCGGCGAGCGGTTGTGGCTGATGATGGAGCGGGCCCGTTCGTGGGTGATCCGGGTTTCGGGCCGGCGTTGGAGAACGTCGTCACCCGGCCAGCCGTCGTCGCACCGCTCCACGTGTAGCCGGTGAAAGCGGTTGGCCGGGTTGGCGGATGTACCTCTTCCCTTGGGCATGCTGTATGGATATACAGCAATAGGGGTGTGCATGCAATGCATTCTGCTCCACGGACCTTCCATTGCGGTCCGGTGCAGGATCATCATTGGGTGTATGCACGGTGGCAGGATCGCCTGCGAGGTCGAAATCGCATCAAGTAGGGAGCGAGGCTCATGTATACGGTAACGAACAGGGTCTGGGTGGCGGAATCCTGGTGTGAGGAATTCGAAGGTAGGTTCCGTCATCGGGCCGGGGAGATACACAGCCAGCCGGGATTCGTGCGCATGGAGGTGCACAGGCCGTTGAGCGAGGATGCGCCGTACCAGGTGGTCACCGTCTGGCAGGATCGGGAGGCGTTCGAGAACTGGGTGGGCAGCGAGGATTTCCGGGCGGCGCATGCCAACCCGCTGCCCGGGGAGGCCTTTACCCGGGAGAGCCGGATGGAGCGCCACGAGACGGTGGTGTCGGCCACAGCAACCCGGCCTCCAGACTGAGCAATCGATCGACACGGGGAAAGCGGTGGGCGTCGTGGCCGATCACGATCAGGCTGCACTCCCCGATCCAGCGGTCGATGGCAGCGAGGACGGCTTGCTCCGTGTCCCGGTCCAGGCCCTCGGTGGGTTCGTCCAGGAGATAGATCCGTGCGGGCTTCAGCAGGGTCCGGGCGAGGGCGAGGCGCCGGGCCTGGCCGCCGGAGAGGCCCGTGCCTCCCGGCCCCAGCCACGTTTCCAGGCCGTCCGGGAGCTGGCGGATCTCGGCGGTCAAGGCCACGGCCTCGAGCACCTGCCACAGTTCGGCGTCGGAGGCGTTAGCGCGGCCGACGCGGAGGTTCGCGGCGATACTGGCGGCGAACAGGGTAACCCGCTGTTCCATGAGGGCAAGCCCCGCGTGGAGGGCATCCGGGTCGATCGTTGTCACCCGCACCCCGCCGAGGGTCACGCAGCCATGCTGGGATTCACGTTCGCCGGCGATGAGCTGCAGCAGGGTGCTCTTGCCGGTGCCGCTCTCTCCCAGGATCCCCACCCGTTCCCCGGGAGGCAGCACCAGGTCGACTCCCCGCAGGCATGGCGTCTGGCCTGCACGGTGCCGGAACACCACCTCCCTCATTGCCAGGGTCGCATCGGCTGGCGCGGAAACTGTCTGCGCGCGGGTTGCCGGCGGGTGTGGCGGGATGAACCCGCGCAGGCGTTCGGCGGACCAGCGCACGCGGCCAAGCACCAGGGATGCCTGCGGCAATTGCGAGAGCACCTCCCCCAGGGCGAGCACTCCCAGGGCTGCCGCTACCATCAGCGGTCCGGAAAGCCGGTCGGCGTGGAACGCGGCAATGCCGATCACCAGGGTCAGCCATACACCGCACAACGTGGCGAGCAGGAGGAGGGACTCGCTCAGGCTGCGCTGGCGCAGCAGGCGCCGCTCGTCCGCCAGGTAGTCCGCGTCGCGACGTTCCAGCAGGTGCAGCCGCGCCGCTCGCGCGCCGTACACCCACAATTCCGCCTGAGCCTGGAGATCGCCGACGACCTGCTCCCGCATGGAACTGGCTGCCTCTGCACAGCGGCGCGCCGGGGGCGCTGCGAATCGCTGTCCCAGCCACGCCACAAGCAGCGCCGCCGGCACCAGGAGCAGCGCCGCACCCAATGCGGGACCGGGCGCAATCCAGGCCAGCAGACCGAGGCCGAGCACCAATCCCAGAACGGCCACGGCCACCGGTCCAAGCACCCGCAGATACAGGAGGTTCAGGTTGTCGATATCGGTGCTGATGCGGTTCAGGAGTTCACCATCGCGTAACCGGGCCAGGCGTTCCCGGCTACCGGGAAGCAGGGCACGGAAGAACCATGCGCGCAGATCCGCAAGAACGCGCAGGATCGCATCGTGGTTCACCAGGCGCTCGCCGTACCGGGCGACCGCGCGGCCGACGGCGAAGAAGCGTATGCCGGCACCGGGGCGGTAGATGTCCAGGGTCATGGCCGCACCGGCCGCCAGGGCTATGCCGGTGAGTCCCGTGGCGGTGATGAACCAGCCACTGAGTGCGATCAGTCCCAGGCTGGCGAGTGCGGCGAGCAGCATCAGCACGGTGCCGGCCAGCAGCGCCCAGCGCCGCCGGAGCAGCAGCTGCGTGAAGTACCACAGGTCGTTCATGGCGCGCCCCCCAGGTCGACCCGCCGGTTGGCCCAGGGGAACAGCCGTGGCTGATGACTGGCGATCAGGATCGTGCAGCCCCCGGTTGCCACGGATTCCAGGGTGTCGAGTACCTGCTGCCGACTTTCCGGGTCAAGGCTCGCCGTTGGCTCGTCAAGCAGCAGCAGACGGGGTTGTCGCAGCAGCGCGCGGGCAAGGGCGACGCGCTGGGCTTCACCGCCGGAGAGCCCGTAGCCGCGTTCGCCAACCGGACTGTCCAGGCCCTCCGGCAGTTCGGCGGCAAAGCGCAGCACGCCCGCCCGGGTGGCGGCCTGTTCCAGGGTCCTGTCATCGGCTTGCGGATCGCCCAGCAGCAGGTTGTCGCGGATGGTTCCCGGCAGCAGGTGCGGCGTCTGTCCGAGCCATGCCATGATCGGCTGCATGGCGTCCGGCCGGTAGCACTCCAGCTGCACGCCGTCTACCAGAACGCGGCCGCGGGAGCAGCGCAGGAAGCCGGCGACCAGCGCCAGCACGGTGGTCTTGCCGCAGCCGCTGGGCCCGGTCACCAGGGTGGTGCTGCCGGGCTCCACCGTCAGCGTCAGCGGTCGGCCCAGTGCTTCCCGCGCGGGCTCGTAGGCGGCATTGGCTGCGTCCAGCTGGATCCGCGGAGCGGCGGCGGGGGTGATCCGCCCGCCCCGCTGGCGAACCGTGGGAGCCGGAGTTGCAAGCAGCGGGGCGAGCTCCGTCGCCGCACCCAGGGCTGCGGCCCGGTCATGGTAGTGCTGGCCGAGTTCCCGCAGCGGTGCGAAGAACTCCGGGGCCAGCAGCAGAATGAAGATGCCTGAATAGAGGGTCAGGGACGCGGCGGGACCCAGTTCCTGGTAGCCGAGCAGGCCCAGGCCGATGTAGATCGCGATCATGGCGATGGCCACGGAGCTGAAGAACTCCAGCACCGCCGATGACAGGAACGCCACCCGCAGCACGGCCATGGTCCGTTTGCGGTAATCGTCCGCCGAACGCTCCACGTCCAGCGCCGCGGCCTCTCCCATCCCGAAGTGACGCAGCACATGCAATCCCTGCAGACGGTCCATGAACTGGTTGCCGAGTCGGGCCAGGGCCTGGAACTGGCGTTGACTGACCGCCTCCGCTCCGATTCCGACCAGGGCCATGAACAACGGGATCAACGGGGCGGCAAGCAGGAGCAGAATGGCTGCCAGCCAGTCCAGCAGGGCCACGGCGAGCAGCAGCCCGGCGGGGATGAGGATCGCCTGGAGCAGTTGCGGTCGGAAGCGCGCGGCGTAGTCGCCCAGTGCGTCCACCTGCTCCAGCAGGGCGCTGGCCAGGTGGCCGCTTCCCGTCCTGGCCGTACCGATGGGACCGAGGGCATAGAGGTGGCGTGCCACCTGCCGGCGGGTACAGTGGCGGACCCGGGTATGGACCGCCGCCGCCAGGTGGTTGCGCCAGTGGGAAAGGCCCGCACGCAGCAGGATCACGGCGAGGAGGGCCGCGAGCAGGGGATACAGGCTCGCCAGGGAATCGCCGTCCACCAGCGTGCGCGAAACCGCGGAAGCGATCAGTCCCGCCTGGGCAATGACCAGCCAGCCACCGAGGGTGCCGGCGAGCGCAGTCCAGCGGATGCCGGCCCGTGCCGGGGCCATCTGTTCCTGCAGCCAGCTCCGCGCCCTGTCTTCACCGGCCCCCGTGGCCGGGGGTTCGCTCTCGCGGGCCATCGGTGGGCTGGGCGGACCGGCACTAGTGATAGCCTACCGACTCCCGGGTTACCTTGCCGCGGAACACCCAGTAGGCCCAGATGGTGTAGCTGAGGATGATGGGGATGACGAACAGCACACCGAGCAGCAGGAAGAGCTGGGAGCCGGGGGAGGAGGATGCTTCCCATATGCTGATGTCCGGCTGGATCACGTTGGGCCAGAGGCTGATGGCAAGCCCGGTATAACACAGGGCGAACAGCCCCAGCGAGCAGAGGAAGGGCAGGCCGTCCTGGCGCAGGCGGATCGCCCGGGCCATCAGCCAGGCCAGCCCGACCGTCACCAGCGGTACCGGTGCGAAGAAGAAGAGGTTGGGCAGGGAAAACCAGCGACTGGCGATGGCCTCGCGCATGAGCGGTGTCCACAGGCTTACCAGGCCGATGAATGCCAGCACCAGGATCAGCAGCAGTGGCGCACGCCGATAGGCCCAGTCGCGGACCTCGTCCTGGGTCTTGAGGATGATCCAGCTGCAGCCGATCAGCGCATAGCCCGCCATCAGGCCGAAGCCGGTCATGACGCTGAAGGGCGTGAACCAGTCGAAGCCGCCGCCGACGAAACGGGTTCCCTCCACCTCGAAGCCCTGGATGAAGGCGCCGAGAATGATGCCCTGGGTGAAGGTGGCCAGCATCGACCCGCCGGTAAAGGAAATATCCCACAGCCACTTGGATTGCTTCGACTTGAAGCGGAACTCGAAGGCAACACCACGGAAGATGAGGGCGATGAGCATGAACAGGATGGGCAGGTAGAGGGCCGGCAGCAGGATCGAATAGACTAGGGGAAAGGCGGCGAGCAGCCCGACACCGCCGAGCACCAGCCAGGTCTGGTTGCCGTCCCATACCGGTGCCACCGTGTTCATCATGACGTCGCGGGTGGCATCGTCCGGGGCGAAGGGAAACAGTATTCCGATACCCAGATCGAAGCCGTCCATCAGCACGTACATGAATACGCCGAAAGCGATGATGACCGCCCAGACCAGGGCCAGATCGACGTTCAGCTCTTCCATCGCTGCGCCCTCCTCAGCTTCCCCGGGGCGTGGTGCCGCGCCGCCCGGCATCACCCGCCTGCCGCTCGAAGGGGCTGTCAACCGCGGACAGCGGTCGTGCCGCCCGGCCGCCCCGCTCGTCTTCCGTCAGCTCCTCCCGGTCCGGACCGCCGGCGAGTATCAGGCTGATGTAATACCCCCCGGCAACGAAAATGATGGCGTAGACCACGATGAAAACCAGCAACGACGTGAGTGCCATGCCTCCGGTGAGGGACGGTGAGATGGCGTCCTCGGTGCGCATGATCCCGTAGATCACCCACGGCTGGCGGCCGATCTCCGTGGTCAGCCAGCCGCCGAGCACCGCGATGAAGGGCGTGGGCATCATCGCCAGGCACAGCTTCTGGAACCAGGGCGTGTCGAAGAGGCGCCCCTTCCAGCGCAGCCACAGGCCGAGGGCAGCGACTCCCAGCATGGCAAAGCCGATCGCCACCATGACCCGGAATGCCCAGAACACCGGACCCACCGGCGGCCGGTCTTCCGGCGCCCATTCCCGCAGGCCCGGTACCTCGCCGTCCAGGTCATGGGTGAGAATGAGGCTGGCGAGCCGCGGAATGCCGATCTGCAGGTGGTTGGTTTCCGCCGCCGAATCCGGAATCGCGAACAGGATCAGGGGGGCGCCGCGCTGCGTATCCCAGTGCCCCTCCATGGCCGCAATCTTGGCCGGCTGGTGTTCGAATGTGTCGAGGCCGTGCAGGTCGCCGATGAGGACCTGCAGTGGTGCCAGCAGGGCCACCAGCCACAGCGTCATCGAGAACATCACCCGCGCGTACTGTTCACTGCGCTGGCGCAGCAGGTACCAGGCACTGACGCCGATCACGAAGAACGCCGTGGTGAGGTAGGCGGCCACCACCATGTGGGCGAAGCGGTAGGGGAAGGAGGGATTGAAGATCGCCTGCAGCCAGCTGGTGACGTGGACAATGCCATCCCGGACAACGATTCCGTCCGGGGTCTGCATCCAGCTGTTGGCGGAGAGGATCCAGAAGGACGAAATGAGGGTGCCGAGCGCCATCATGATTGCTGCCAGCAGATGCGCGCCCTGGGGCAGCTTGCTGCGCCCGAACAGCAGGACGCCGAGGAAGGTCGCTTCCAGGAAGAAGGCGGTTACCACCTCGTAGCTGAGTACCGGCCCGAGAAAGTTGGCGGAGGCGTAGGACAGCTCGCTCCAGTTGGTCCCGAACTGGAACGCCATGACAATGCCCGAGACCACGCCCATGCCGAAGGAAACGGCGAAGACCTTGATCCACATTTTCGACAGGCGCAGGTACACCGGGTTGCCGGTCTTGAACCAGAGGCCTTCAAGCACGGCGATGTAGGAGGCGAGCCCGATGGTGAAGGCAGGGAAGATGATATGGAACGAGACGACGAAGGCGAACTGGATGCGTGATATCAGGAGCGGATCGAGTTCCATTACCCCTCACCCCGGAGCTTGCAGACAGGCCCGCGACAATGCGCCGCACGCGGATGACGGCCATTGTGGCACCGAGGCCTGGCGCTGGCCACCGCCGTGGTTGCGTCTGACATCCCCGACGGTTGCCGACCTTTCAGCAAGTCTGTCTCGGATCGGTAGTTTCTGCGTTGCCGTCGACGGTGTTGCGCGACCCAGATGCAGCTGCTGCTGCACCGCGCTCCTCACGCCTCGCCACAGCGGCGCAGGTATCACTCGAAGGTCTTTGTTGTGCGGCCCGTAGCCTGCGTTTGCGCGTCTTGTCGGCAAGCCGCACGACGCCGCCGCGGCCTGACCGTACTTTTGCAAGGGTTAGTAGCGGCAGGATCCGAGGGCTCGCCGCGCGGGCTGCTGCCGGGAGGGACCGCAGGGCCCTGTCACCAGGCTGTGGACGGAACCGGGGTGCAGACCGAGCAGATCGGCGATACGGACCGGATCCATGCCCTGCCGATACATGTACAGCGCCAGGCGCCGGAGCTCGAGGGGGGACTTTCTCGCCATGATGCTAACCTCTGTGGAAACTGGTCCGAAAAGCGTAATATCCCGCGGTGACAGCATGATGACAGGGCCGTCCGTGAAGGGCAGGGGGGCATGCATGATCCGGGTGTGTCTGGCAGACGACCATGCCATAGTCCGTGAAGGCGTGCGACGCATCCTCGCCCCGGAAGCTGACATCCAGGTCTGCGGCGAAGCGCGAAACGGCCGGGAAACGCTGGAAATACTCCGCCGCTCCGACTGCGACGTGCTGGTGCTCGATATCACCATGCCGGCTCCCAGCGGCGTCCGGCTGATCCGGCTGTTACTGCGGGAGCACCCGGAACTGGCCATCCTCATCCTGAGCATGCACGGCGAGGATCAGTACGCAGTGCGCACGATCCGGGCCGGCGCCCGGGGGTACCTGGTGAAGACGGCCACCGCACCCCAGCTGGTGTCCGCCATCCGCCGCGTTGCCGCGGGCCGTATGCTTCTCAATACCAACCTGAGTCAGAAGCTGGCGCTGAACGTACTCACGCATGACGGGTCGGAGCCGCACCGACGCCTCTCGCGCCAGGAATACCGGGTATTCTTCCAACTCGTGAACGGCCGTACGGTGGGCGAGGTTGCCTCGGAGCTCGGTGTTTCCTCCAGGACCGTCAGTACCCACAAGTCGCGGCTGCTGCGCAAGATGGAACTGGACAGCGTTGCCGCACTGGTGCGCTACGCCATCGACCATGGGCTCGTGGAGGCAGGCTGACGCCGGGGCGGTCAGGAGCTTTTCCCCTCGAGCTCCGTCCAGCGTTCGAACGCGGCTTCCAGCTTGCCTTCCACCTCGGCAAGATTTGCCGTGGCCTCACTGATTACGTCCGCCGGCTGGCGATAGAACTGGGGATCCGCCAGCCGGTCGGTGAGTCTCGTCTGCTCCTGTTCCAGTGCCTCGATGGTCCCGGGCAGATCTTGCAGTTCCCGCTGCTCCCGGTAGCTGAGCCGGTTTTTCGGGCGCGCGTTACCGCGGGAGTCCTCCGGCCCGCGGCGGGGCCGGGGCTCGGTCCCGGGGCGCGGGGTTCGGGACGGGCGACGCTGGCGTTCGTAGTCGCTGTATCCGCCCACGTATTCGCCGATCCGTCCGTCGCCCTCGAACACCAGGGAGGCACTCACCACGTTGTCGAGGAACTCCCGGTCGTGGCTGACCAGAAGCACGGTGCCCTGGTAGTCCACCAGGAGCGATTCCAGCAGTTCCAGGGTTTCCAGGTCCAGGTCGTTGGTGGGCTCGTCCAGCACCAGCAAATTCGCTGGCTGGGTGAACAGTCGCGCCAGCACCAGACGGTTGCGCTCGCCGCCCGACAGGGCGCTGATCGGCCCCCGTGCCTGGGCGGGCGTAAAGAGAAAATCCTGCAGGTAGGAATAGATATGGCGACTGTGACCGTTGACGGTCACCGTCTCGCTGCCTCCGGCGACGTTCTCTGCCACCGTGCGGTTGTCGTCCAGCCGTTGTCGGAGCTGGTCGTAGTAGGCGATCTGCAGGCGGGTGCCATGCCGTATGTGGCCTGTGTCCGGGGTCAGTTCTCCCAGCAGAAGGCGTAGCAGTGTGGTCTTGCCGCAGCCGTTGGGCCCGATGAGACCGATCTTGTCGCCCCGCAGTATGGTGGTGGAGAAATCCCGGATGATCGTGCGCTCCTCCAGTGTTCTGGTGACCCCGGTCGCCTCCACCACCAGCCG
>SLLM01000104.1 GCA_007134055.1 Ectothiorhodospiraceae bacterium
AATCGAGGAGTACAATCGCGGGTCCCGCGAGAATCCAATGACCGGGCAGCAGATCGAGGACAAGTTCCGGGAGAACATCGGCGCCATCCTCTCCCCGCAACGTCAGACCAGGCTGCTGGAGCGGATCAACGGGCTGGAAAGCCTGCAGTCGACCAGGGAGCTGATGGATCTCACGGTCTCCGACACGGGGTTCGGCATTGACTGAACACGACGACAGCCGCGACAGCAGTCCGGCACGCAGACGCGCCCTGATTACCGGATCCGCCGCCGGCCTGGGGCTTGCGTTCGGGCACCGGCTGGCGGCAGCGGGCTTCGACATCCTGCTGCACGGCCTCGAGCCGGAGCGGGAGGTCGCGGTACGCTGCGGGGAAATCAGCCAGGCACACGGCGTCGACGCCCGGTACCTGCACGCCGACCTGGCGAGCGAGGCCGCGATCGCGCACCTGATCCGGACGTTGATCGACGACTTCGGCGGCGTCGATGTACTGGTGAACAACGCCGTCGTCCGTCATTTCTCACCGGTCGACGCATTTTCGATGGAAGCCTGGAACACGGCGATCGCGGTCAACCTGACCGCGCCGTTCATGCTGATCCGCGGTCTGCTCCCCGGCATGAAGTCGAGGAACTGGGGGCGCATCGTCAACGTATCCTCGATCTACGGGACCAGGGGTGCCGTCAATCGAGCGGACTACGTAACCACGAAGACTGCGCTGCTCGGCCTCACGCGGGCGGTCGCCATGGAAATCGCGCCGCTGCGCATCACGTGCAACGCGCTCTGCCCGGGAACCGTCATGACCCAGGCCATCGCCGATCGCGTTGCCGAACTGGCGCGGGAGCGGAACCTGGACCTGGAAGCCGCACAGGCAGCCTTCCTGGAAGGCAAGCAGCCAAGCGGTCGCTTCATCCCGGAAGGCAACGTCGCCGACTACCTTGCATTCATCTGCTCGGAGGCCGCCGGGGACATCAACGGTGCGACCCTGGGGATGGATGGCGGCTGGTCCGCCGCCCCCTGAACCGGCACCTCCCGGCATGCTCGCCCGGGAATGCTACGCGTCCCGATGGGGCGGCACCGGAGCCTACCAGCGGTTGACCGGCAGCACCGTGAGATGCGCCACCTGGGCGTGCGCGGGCATATCCATTGCGAAGCGGACGCAGCGTGCTACATCCTCGGGTTTCAGCGCGATACGGAAACGCTCGAACCACTCCCGCGTCTTCTCCTCGTCACCGCGATAGCGGGTGCGGATGATATTGGTCTCGGTCAGGCCGGGCATGATTTCCGTGACCCGGATCGCCGTATCCTGCAGGTCGGCGCGCAGGTTTTCGGTGAAACCGTGGATGCCCCACTTGCTGGCATTGTAGGCGGTCATGTCCGGCACGATGCGCAAGCCCGCGATCGACCCCATGTTGATGACCTCCCCCTGGTTCCTCTCGACCATGCCGGGCAGGACGGCGCGCGTGACGCACATGGTGCCGATCAGGTTGGTGCGGATGATGCTGGCCCAGTCCGCGGCCGCGCCCACGTCGAAGCGGGTCGTTCCGCCGATGTCATGCCCGGCGTTGTTGATCAGGGTGTCGATCGGGCGACAGGCGTCGGGGATGTCCGACATCAGGTCCGCCACCGCGGCCTCGTCGGTAATGTCCAGTGCCAGGGTGTGGCGGCAGGCATCGCCGAGCGTTTCCTTCATCGACGCGAGGCGTTCGGCGTCCCGGTCCACGAGGATCAGGGCATGGCCGTCATCGGCCAGCAGGCGAGCGATAGCGGCACCGATGCCGCTGGCCGCCCCGGTGATCAGTACGTTCTTCATTGCGTCATGCCCCTGGAGAGGAATGTCCGGCCTTCAGTTCGCGGGTTCGACATCAAGCCGCACGACCCAGTCCCGGGTATCGTCGCGGAGTGCCGGATAACGCTGCAGCACCAGCGGATCGTGCCCGGGAACGATGTGGGCCGGCGAGCTGGCGAGCGCTCTCAGGGTCCGATACCCCTCGAGCACCTCGTAGTGGTTGAACAGCACGGGAAACGCCCGGTTCTCCTCGAAATGGGCGTAGAAGTGACTGGCGTCGGAAGCCAGCACCACCCAGCCGCGCCGGGTCCGGACACGGACTGCCTGCAGTCCCTTGGTATGCCCGCCGATGTGGTGGACGGTGACACCGGGGGCGATCTCGTCCACGCCCTGGTGAAACTGCACCTTCTCCTCGAACACCTTCTCCACCATGCGCGTGACGTCGCCAACATCGAAGGCATGGCGGATCTCGCCGTGACACATGCAGCGCCCGGTTGCAAACTCCATCTCCGCATCCTGCAGGTGGAAACAGGCGTTGCGGAAAAGATCCGTGTTGCCGGCATGGTCATAGTGCAGGTGGGTCAGGATCACGTCGTCCACCGAATCCGGTGCGATACCGATCGTCTCCAGCCCCTCAGGCACCGGGCGCTTCATCTGCCGGCCGCGCCGCTGCGCGGCTTCCGCGTTGAATCCGGTATCGACGATGATCGTTCGCCCGTTGCCGACGATCGCCCAGACAAAATAGGCGAGCGGCATGTCCTGGTCATGGATATCGGGCGCGATGAAGTTCTCCGGGGAACGACGCGGCCCCCAGCCGTACTTGATTGCGTGCACTTCGTAGATGTCGTCACTCATGGTCAGCGTTCTCGCGTGGGAGCCGGAACGGTTTCTTCAGCGCATGACAAACGGATTCGGAACCTTGCCACCGGTATCGATCCACACGCTTTTCTCCTGCAGGTACTCGCGTATGGCCATGAGGCCGCTCTCCCTGCCGATTCCGGATCGCTTGTAGCCGCCGAACGGCGAGAGGAAGCTCACCGCACGATAGGTATTGACCCATACCGTACCGGCCTGGAGCTTCCGGGACATGCGGATCGCACGGCCCATGTCGCTGGTCCAGACACCCGCCGCGAGTCCGTACATCGTACCGTTGGCGATCTCGATCGCTTCCTCTTCGGTGTCGAACGGAATGATGGCAAGTATGGGGCCGAACACTTCCTCCTGGGCGATGCGCATGTCCGGC
>SLLM01000345.1 GCA_007134055.1 Ectothiorhodospiraceae bacterium
GGCATCGTGGGGCTTGAGCAGCATTGCGGCCAGGGCCGGCGACAGGGTCAGGGAATTGATTCCGGAGATGACCGCCGATATGGCGATGGTCACCGCGAATTGCCGATAGAACTGCCCGGTAATTCCGGCGAGGAATGCCATGGGTATGAATACCGCGCAGAGCACGAGGGAAATGGCGATGATGGGCCCGCTCACCTCGCGCATGGCCTGATGGGCGGCGGCCAGGGGCTTGCGGCCCTCGGCAATGTTGCGCTCCACGTTTTCCACCACCACGATGGCATCGTCAACGACGATGCCGATGGCGAGCACCAGGGCGAACAGGGTCAGCGTGTTGATGGAGAAACCCAGCAGGTAGAGCACGGCGAAGGTACCGACGACGGATACCGGCACCGCCAGCAGCGGGATAATGGACGCGCGCCACGTCTGCAGGAACGCGATCACCACCAGGACGACCAGCAGCACGGCCTCCAGCAGGGTGGAGATCACCGCACGGATCGAACCGCGCACGAATATCGTGGGATCATAGACCACGTCGTATTCCAGCCCCGGCGGGAAGCGGCCGGAGAGTTCCTCCATGGTGTTGCGCACGGCGTTGGAGATCTCGATGGCGTTGGAGCCCGGCGCCTGGAAAATGCCGATGGCCACTGCCTGGCGGTTGTCCAGCTCCGAGCGCAGGGAATACTCCGCCGCTCCCAACTCCAGCCGCGCGACGTCCGCCAGCCGGGTGATGCGCCCGTTGTCGCCGGTTTTCACGACGATGTCGCCGAACTCCTCCTCGGTTTCGAGACGTCCCCTGGCGTTCACCGAGAGCAGGAAATCGGAGGCTTCCGGGCTCGGCGGCGCTCCCAGCTGTCCGGCGGAGACCTGCACGTTCTGCTCCCGGACCGCGGCGACAATGTCACCGGCGGTGAGGTTGCGCGAGGCTGCCCGATCCGGGTCGATCCAGACCCGCATGGCGTAGTCGCCGGCCCCGAACACCATGGCCTGGCCCACCCCCGGAAGCCGGGCCAGCTCGTCCTTGACATGCAGGGTCGCGTAGTTGCGCTGGTAGACGATGTCGTAGCGGTCGTCCGGAGAGAGCAGGTGGACCACCATGGTCAGATCGGGGGACTGCTTCTGCGCCGTCACACCCTGGCGACGCACGTCCTCGGGCAGCCTGGGTAGCGCCTGGTTGACCCGGTTCTGAACCTGGACCTGGGCCTGCTCCGGGTCGGTGCCGGGCTCGAAGGTGATCGTCAGCGCCAGCACGCCATCGCTGCCGGACACCGATTTCATGTACATCATGCCCTCGACGCCGGTCATGGCCTCTTCCAGCGGGGTCGCCACCGTCTCGGCGATGACGTCGGGATTGGCCCCGGGAAACACCGCGCGGACCTGAACGCTGGGCGGAACCACATTCGGGTATTCGCTCACGGGCAGCAGCGGGATCGCGATGGCGCCGGCCAGCAGGATGCACAATGAGAGCACGGCCGCGAAAACCGGCCGGTCGATGAAGAACTTCGCAAAGTTCATGGCATGACTCCGACCTCGAACCGGTATCTGTTACCGGTCGGGAACACTGGATAACGAAGGTCGTGATGCTCCGGCCGCCCTATGGCGTGGTGGTCGCGTCCATGGTGACCAGTTCCGCTTCCACCGGCATGCCGGGGAAGAAAATCCGCTGCGTGCCGTTCACCACCACGCGGTCATTCGGCGCCAGGCCGTCGTGAATGATGCGCAGCCCGTCCACCATCCGACCGGTTGTCACGTCCCGGCGCAGGGCGCGTCCGTTGTCGTCCACCACGTAGACGTACTTGCGGTCCTGATCCGTCAGGATTGCCTTGGGATCCACCAGCTTGGCGGTAAAGGTGCCGCTTCCGGGAATCCTGGCGCGGGCGAACATGCCCGGAACGAACTGGCGCTCGGCGTTGGCGAGTTCCGCGCGGATGAGCACGGTCCCCGTTCCGGAATCGAGGCGGTTATCGACGAAGTTCACGGTCCCCGGATGGGGATAACCTTCATCGGCGAGCAGTCCCACCCGTACCGGCGTGCCGTTTTCCCGGGTACTGGCCAGATCCCCGGAGCGTGCCATCGCCTCGTAGTGCAAGTAGGCGTGCTCGTCGGCGAAAAAGTGGATATGCACCGGATCAAGCGAGACGATCGTCGTCAGAGGCGTGCCGTTGCCCTGGCCGGTAACCAGATTGCCAACGGTGACCTGAGCCCGCCCTGCACGCCCGGCGATGGGCGCGCGCACCTCGGTGTATTCCAGTTCAAGGCGGGCTGCATCCAGGGCCGCTCGGGCGGCATGCATTTCCGCCCTGGCCTGGGAAGCCGCCGCCCGTCGACGATCCAGTTCCTCCAGGGAAATCGCCCGAGTGTCCGCCATGCGTTCCGCCCGTTCCGCCTCCGTCTGCGCCAGTTCGGCACGGCTTCGGGCGCGCAGCAGATCGGCTTCCGCCAGAGCCACCGCAACCTGGTAGGGACGCTGGTCGATCACGAACAACACGTCGCCCCGGTCCACTTCCTGCCCTTCGCGGAAGTTGATTCGCTCGATATGCCCGCTCACGCGGGGGCGTAGCTCCACGGATTCCACCGCTTCGATGCGGCCGGTGTACTCGTCCCAGAGCTGCACCTCACGGACGATGACATCCGCTACGCTCACGCGCGGCGCCGACGGTTGCGCACCGGCAGTGTCGGCCTGGGTGTTGCAGGCTGTGAGCGCGGCGATGAGCAACAGCATCGCGCCAGCGCCGGTGACTCTACGGGGGATTCTCCAGGGGTTCATCGCGCTACCTCCATGGCATGTGCCGAACCAGGTGTTTCCGTGTACAACGCCGATGTGCCCGGTGGCCGTGGATCGCCGGCTGACCAGCGCGCGCCGGCGCGGCGGACACGGTTCCCCTGGCTCGGGCGTGGTGTTCCGCCTGGCAGGGTGCGGGTCTTCGGTTGCGCTGCGGAACGCCGCATCCGGCTTCCGGATAGTCGTGCCGGAACGCGCGGGATCGACACCCGGGCTGGGGGAACCACGGCGACGGTGGGAGCGCCGCGGATTCCGGACCCTATTCAGGGAGCACACCATACGCCGGGCGCCGTGGATTGATTAGCGGGCGTTTTAGGGAAATACTTTCCCATTGGCGGGACAAAAAGCCTGCCCAGGACTGATACCCTCGTTTGCTCTTCTCTTAGAGGATGCGCCGCCCGTGCGGCACGGGTGGCGACCAGTGTTAGAGGGTCGGTCACACCAGGCGGGACAGGGAGCAGCGATGGTGCAGGATCTGAACGAGGCACTGATATTCGCGAAGGTCGTGGAGAAGGGGAGCTTTACCGGGGCCGCCGCCCACCTCGCCATACCCAAGACAACGGTGAGCCGCAAGGTCCGGGACCTGGAGCGGCGCCTGGGCGTGCGGCTGCTCAACCGGACCACGCGGCAGCTGAGTCTGACGGAGGCGGGTACGGTGTACTTCGACTACAGCAGCCGCATCGCCCGCGAACTGGATGCCGCCGAGGACGCCGTGCTGCGGCTGGAGGAACGCCCCCGGGGCTGGCTCCGGGTCACGGCCCCGTACACGCTGTGTCCCGAGTTGCTGTCCGTCGTGGTGCGGGATTTCCGCGAACTCTACCCCGAGGTCCACGTGGAGCTGCTGCTCGCCAACGAGCGGCTGGATCTTGTCGCCAACCAGATTGACGTGGCCCTGCGGGTCGGACCCTTGCCGGATTCCTCCCTCGTGGCGCGAACCATTTCCCGCTACCGTTCCTACGTCTATGCCAGCGAGAGCTATATCGCCCGTCATGGAGAGCCGCGGGAACCTGCGGAGCTGGCCGATCATCATGCGCTGACCAAGCAGGCCCACCGCCGGGGCAACCGCCATGTCTGGCAGCTGCGCAAGGATGGGCGGGTGGAGGAAGCCATCGTCAACCCCGTGGTCATCGCCAATGATCCCTTCGCCCTGCGCATGCTGCTTGTCGGTGGGCAGGGCCTGATGCTGACCAGCGAACTGATCACCCGCGTGGATGAGCAGCAGGGCCTGGTCCGTCGGGTCATGGACGGCTGGTCCGGACCGGAAACCGAGGTGTCGGCAGTCTTCCCCGGTGGTCGCCTGACCTCCCCGAAGGTGCGCACGTTCGTGGATTTCGTGGCGGAACGCCTGCGCGCAGCCAGCTTGACCTGCCTTCCGGCAGTTGCAGAGGCGATCCCGCTCGAGGATCCGGCAGCCTGACCAATACCGGCGGAACCGGCCTTTCGCCACGGCCCCGCCAGGCGGCTCTTCCTGCCCGTCGCAGGGCGTCGTCCGCCACATTCCCGGGCGTTGCCACCGCGCCCTTCCGACAGCGCCCGAAGGCGCCCTCCAGGATTATGCTGGGCGCGGCATTGCGCACTTGACGGATACATGTGGGTTAAATATGGTACTAAGCAGATTTATTATGTACTAATCAGTAACGCTCCGCGCACCCCCTGCGGACGATAACGATAGACAGGAGGAGATCATGGGTATTTCTCGTCGGAAGTTCATGGGATCGGCCGCAGCCGGTCTGGTCGCGGCATCGGGCGTAGCCCCGGCGTTTTCCCAGTCCCGTGCGCGTGTGCGCTGGAATATGCCCACCAGCTGGCCGCCGCGGCTGCTCCTGCAGGATTCCGCGACCATGTTCGCCGAGAAGCTGGCGGAGCTGACCGACGGCGAGTTCCAGATCCGGGTGCGCCCGGCCGGTGAGCTGGTGCCGCCGCTGGAGGTTTTCAACGCCGTGCAGTCGGGTACCGTGGAGTGTGGCCACAGCTGGAGCGGCTACCTGCTCGGGACCAACAGTGCCCTGATCCTGGACGGCGGCATCCCGTTCGGCATGACCGCGGAGCAGCATGCCTCGTGGATTCGCGATGGCGGTGGCGCCGAAATGCTTGACGAGGTGTTCGCGGAATTCAACGTCAAGTCCTTCCTGGTCGGCGACATTGGCGGGCAGCTGGCCGGCTGGTTCAACCAGGAGATCAACGGGATCGATGACCTGCGGGGACTGCGCGCCCGGATCGCCGGTCTGTCCGGGCAGATGTACGAGCCCCTTGGCGTCTCGGTGCAGATGGTTCCCTACGGGGAAACCTACACCGCCCTGGAGCGTGGCGTCATCGATGCCGTCTCCGGCGGAACCCCGACCGACAACGTCCGTGTCGGATTCCACGAGGTGACCCGATACGCGTATTATCCCGGCTGGGCTGCACCGCATTCCGCGATGAGCCTGTATGTCAACCGGGGCGAATGGGACTCCCTGCCGGACGATTTCAAGGCCGCGTTCGAGTCTGCCGCCGTGGCAACCCACGGCGCCCACGTGACCCATTGCCAGAATGCCGACCGGGAGTCCATCGAGGATATCAAGAACGGCGATTACGACGTCGAGTTCCGCCCGCTCCCCGAGGAGGTGATGACCGAACTCGCGGGGATCCAGGAGGACTTCATGGAACGGTTCGTGGACGAGGATCCGGACTTCGCCCGCATCTATCCGGAATGGCGCAGGTTCGCCGACGGCATCCGCGACCTGCAGGACATGACCGTGTATCCGATCAACCGCCACAGGAATGAACGCGGCTGAGTAACCGGCGCACGGCGTGGCGGAAAGCACGTGAACCCGTGAACTGCCGGGCGGCAATGCGCCCCCGGCAGTTCTGCGTTGCGCCGGACGGGCGGGCATCCGTGCGCGTCGCTCCGTGCCGACGACAGGGTCCCGTGTAGTATCGGGCGCTCCGGTGTCGGCACGGCTCAGTCCGTAGTGGAGGTCCCCATGGGTTTCCTGTTGAAAGTCGGTCGCGGGATCGACGCACTGAACCGGGCCGTTGCCAGTGTGGTGATCTGGTGCTGCCTGGTCATGATCTTCATTTCCTTCAGCAATTCGGTGCTGCGACGTCTCGGCAGGGCGATGGGTGAGAACCTCACCTGGCCGGCAGCCATGGATCTTCAGTGGATCCTGTTCAGCGTCGTGTTTCTGCTGGTGGGCGGCTACGCGATGCTGACCGACTCCAACGTGCGGGTGGATCTGGTCTATTCAGGGGTCAGCGACCGGACGAAGAGCATGATCGATCTGGTGGGCTGTCTGCTGTTCGCGCTGCCGTTCGCCTGCCTGGTGGTGTACATGTCCTGGCCGTTCGTGGTGAATTCGATCGCCATCATGGAACGGCCCATGGTCTCCGGTGGCGTGCCGCCGTGGATCATCAAGCCCCTCATTCCGATTGCCTTCGCGCTCGTGGTGCTGCAATGCCTGTCGATGGCCATCAAGCACCTGGCGTTCCTGCTCGGCCGCGGACCCAATCCGCATTCCACTACCTCCGTCTACCACCAGAAAACCACCGCTTGAGGCGTTCGCTCGTATGGATGGCGTGCTTGGATTGGCAATGTTCGCACTGGTCATGGTCCTCATCTTCACGGGGATCCCGGTTGCGTACGTTCTCGGCGGTGTGACAGTGGTCGCGGCCCTGGTCGGCCTGTGGCTGGGGGAGTTCAGTATTCTTTTCCTGCAGGCCCTGCCACAGCGCATCTACGGCATCATGCAGAACTTCACCCTGCTGGCGATACCATTCTTTCTGTTCATGGGCCTGGTGCTCGAGCGGGCACGGATCGCGGAGGATCTCCTCTCCACCGCCGGTCTGCTGTTCGGCCGGATGAGGGGCGGGATCGCGCTGTCGGTGATCGGCATCGGCGCGATCCTGGCGGCGAGCACCGGCGTGATCGGTGCGACCGTGGTGGCCATGGGCCTGATCTCCCTGCCGGTGATGCTGCGCTACCGGAACAGCAAGAGCATCTCCAGCGGTGTCGTGGTGGCCGCCGGGTCCCTGGGCCAGATCCTGCCGCCCAGCATCGTGCTTATCGTGCTGGGCGATCAGCTCGGCGTGTCGGTGGGGGATCTCTTCGTCGCCGCCATCTTCCCCGGGGGCTTGCTGATCGTCTCCTACGCGCTGTTCGTCGGTGTTCTCGCCCTGGTCCGTCCGCAGCTTCTGCCTGCAGTACCGGACGAGGAACTCGCCGCCTACGATCGTCGGGAGCTGATCCTGCGGGTCCTCAAGGTGATGATCCCGCCGGTGTTCCTGATCGTGGCGGTGCTGGGCAGCATATTCGTCGGTTTCGCAACACCCACGGAAGCGGGGGCTGTCGGCGCCGTGGGTGCGCTGGTGCTGAGTCTGCTGAACGGGCGCTTCCGCCTCGGCCTGCTACGCGACGTGCTGGAATCCACGGCCCGCATCACCAGCATGATCCTGTTCATTCTCATCGGCGCCACGGCCTTCGCGCTGGTATTCCGGGCGCTTGACGGCGACTGGCTGATCCAGGACCTGATGAGCATGCTCCCCGGAGGCGTGGTGGGCTTCGTGCTGTTTACATTGCTCGCCGTATTCATCCTGGGCTTTTTCATCGACTTCTTCGAGATCGTGTTCATCCTGGTGCCGGTGCTGCTGCCGGCGGCACTCATGTTCGAGGTGGACCTTCTCTGGTACGGGATCCTGCTGGCGCTGGTGGTCCAGACGTCCTTCCTCACGCCGCCGTTCGGGTTCGCCCTGTTCTACCTGCGGGGTGTGGCGCCGAGCGAGATCCGCACCACGGACATCTATAAGGGCGCGGTGCCGTTCATCGCCATACAGAGCGTGGTGGTCGCGGCCGTGTTCTTCTATCCGGAGATTGCCCTCTGGCTGCCATCGCTGCGCTGACGCGGCCGTGGATCGATGGGCGGGGCAACACCGATTCGCAATGGGAGTGATGCGATGAGTTGGGAGCCAATCACGATCGGCGAGGCGCTGCGTCGAACGGCGCTGCGGTACCCGGAGCGGGAGGCGCTGGTCGGCGAGGGGCAGCGGATCACTTTCGCCGAACTCGACCGGAGGGTGAACGAGCTGGCGGCAGGGCTGATGGATATCGGCGTGGCACATGGCGACAACGTTGCCGTGTGGATGACCAACACGCCCTGCTGGGTGGAGGTCTGGTTCGCCTGCGCGCGTATCGGGGCGGTGGCCGTTCCGGTGAATACCCGCTTCAAGACCGCGGAGGCCCGCTACGTTCTGGAGCAGTCCGAGGCCCGTGTCCTGGTGATGATGGATCGCTACTGGGATATCGACTTCCTGGGCATGGCGCGGGAGATGATCCCCGGCATGGACGCGATGACGCCCGGCGCGCTCCGCAGCGAGACATTGCCGGCACTGCATTCGGTTGTGTTGTGGAACGACGACCCGCAACCGGGCACGTTCTCCATCGGTGAGCTGCGCCGGCGCGATGGCAGTGGCGAGACGCTTGCGCAACGGGGCGAGCTGGTGTCCCCGGACGACACCGTGATCATCGTCTACACCTCCGGCACCACCGGTCATCCCAAGGGGGCGATGCATTCCCACGTGGTCCTGCGCAACGCCGCCAACATCGCCCGGGTGATGCGGTTCGAGTCGGGGGCCCGGGTGCTGGGTCACATGCCGTTCTACCATGTGGCCGGATCGGTAACCACCGTGCTGCCGTGCGTGCTCATGGGATGCACCCTGGTAACCATGCCGCAGTGGAATGCGGAGAAGGCGCTGGAGCTGATCAGCGGGGAGCGGGTGAATTTCTTCGGCGGCATTCCGACCCATTTCATCGACTGCCTGTCGGTGCTGCGGGAGCGCCATTACGACACCTCCTGCCTGCGCAGCGCATGGATTGGCGGCGCGCCGGTGACCCCGGACGTCGCCCGCGCGGCGTTCGACGAACTCCGTCTGGATGCCCTGCAGGCGGTGTATGGCATGACGGAGACCACCGGCGCCACCGTGTTCAGCGAGTTTGACGCGCCGATGGAGATCCTCTGCGACAACAAGGGCAAGCCGATCGGCGAGTTCGAGGTGGAGATCGCCGAACCGGGCGGGGAACGGCGCCTGGGGGTGAACGAGGTCGGCGAGGTGCTGGTTCGCGGCCATATCGTGATGCAGGGGTACTACAAGAACCCGCAGGCCACCCGCGACGTCCTGACCGGGGATGGCTTCTTCCGCACCGGGGACCTCGGCTACTTCGACGAAGACGGCTACCTGAAGGTGACCGGCCGGGTGAAGGAGATGTTCATTGTCGGCGGATCCAACGCCTACCCGGCGGAGATTGAACGGATCATCCAGGCCCATGAAGCCGTGCGCCAGGCAATCGTGGTCGGCGTCCCGGACAATCGCCTGGGGGAAGTGGGATTCGCCTTCGTCGAACTCGAGGAGGACGGCGAGCTCTCCGCCGACGCCCTGATCCGCTATTGCAGGGAGAACATGGCGGACTACAAAGTACCCCGCCACATCCGCTTCGCGGACGAGTTCCCGCGGACCCCGACCGGCAAGATCCAGCGCTTCGTCCTTGCCAGGGAGGCACGGGATCTCGCCGCGGCCGGGGAACGCGACAGGCCGCCGGCGGACACGGCCGGTCAGCGGGGGGTGAGCCGGTGAGCATTGAAGTGCGCAGCGATGACGCCGGCGTGGCGCGAGTCACGATCAACAATCCGGATCGCCGCAACGCGCTGGACGAGGCCATGTTTCGCCAGCTCGCGGATCTCTGGCCCCGCTTGGAGGCGGATAGTGCCGTGCGCTGCGTGCTGCTGGCAGGTGCGGGGAGCGATGCCTTCTGCTCCGGTGCCGATCTCTCGGCGGACTGGAGCCGGGTTGCGGACCGGGATGAGCTGATCGACCGGGCGCTGCTGAAGACCAGCCGCTTCCCCAAGCCCGTTGTTGCCGCCATCAACGGGCACTGCGTCGCCGGTGGCCTGGAGCTGGCGCTGTCAGCCGATGTACGGGCCGTTCGCCGGGGGGCGCGGCTGGGCCTGCCGGAGGTTCGCTGGGGCATTTTCCCGTCCGGGGGCGCGGCCATGAAGCTCCCGGACCAGATTCCCCGCACCCTGGCGATGGAAATGCTGCTCACCGGGCGGTTGATCGATGCCGAGCAGGCCCTGGCGGCGGGGTTGGTCGGTCGGGTGCTGGATGCAGCCGGGCTGGAGCGCTGGGGAGAGGAGACAGCGGAACGGATAGCGGCCAACAGCCCTGCCGCCGTGCAGGCCGTGAAGCGGTTCTGTGACGAGGCTGCGGCCCGGCAACTGGACGGGGTCAGGGCCCTGGAAGACGAACTGGTCGCCGGTGTGCGCGCCAGCGGACAGGCGGAGGAAGGGATTGCGGCGTTCCTGGAGAAGCGCACGCCCGTATACCGGAACGTGTAATGGCGCGGGACGCTAGGTGTATTGCCGTTCCGGCGCGGTGGGCGTATCCCCGGCGGTTTCCTCGCAGTCCGGCAGTGGCCGGCAGTATGTCTCCCGCGTGCAGGCGTACAGCACCAGCGCCAGCGCGACCCAGATTGCCATAGGCAGAAACGCGTACTGGTAAGCTTCCAGGGTGTAGAGTTGCTGGCCCCGCTCCGTCCAGCCGCTCCAGTGGTGGTCCAGTATGCTGCCGGTGACCGGTTGCAGGAGCATCGGTCCCAGCACCGCCCCCATGTTGACCAGGCCCGCCACGCTGCCGGCAAAGCGGATCGGCACGGACTCCTTGGCGTGGGTGAAGGAGATCACCATGGCGCCCCCGCATCCGAAGCCTGCCGCCACCATGGCCAGGGCCAGTACCGGTAGCGGCAGGTCGGGGAGCAGAATCAGACCGACCCACGCGAGCAGGGCGATGCCTGTTCCGATCAGGTAGAGGGGCTTGCGCCGTCCGAGGCGCTCGGACAGGGTCCCCAGCAGTGGCCCGCCCAGGGCGAACGCCAGGAGCATGATGGAGCAGTACGCGGCGGCAGTGGTGCGTGGCAGCGCGTAATGGGTCATCAGGAAGGGTACGCCCCACAGCCCCGCGAACGTCAGCAACGCGCCGCACGCGCCGGCTGCGGCAAGGCTGAGCAACCAGACGTTGTAATGTCCCGCAGCCGCGCGCAGGCTGGCAAACACGCCCGGGCGGCTGCGACGCCTGCCTGCCGCCGCATGGCTGCGGTAGCCCCGGTCCGACGGGTCGTCCCGGACAAACCCCCAGATAGCGAGCGCCAGCACCAGGGTGAGGATGGCGACTGCGGTCATGACCGCGCGCCAGCCATGGAGGTCCACCAGGAAGGCGAGGGGCAGGCCGCCGCCGAGTCCGCCGATGACGCCGACCAGCACCGTCATGCCCATGACCAGGGCGAAACGCTGCGGGGGTATCCAGTGGGTCGCCAGCTTGAGGATGGAAATGAACGCGACGGCAACGGCGGCGCCGACCAGGAACCGGCCCGCGATTGCCAGTGACAGGCTCGGTGCCAGGGCAAAGAGGAGCCCACCGATCCCCGCCGTCAGTGCTCCCAGGGCGAGGATCCGGCGCGGTCCCCAGCGGTCCACCAGGACCCCGGTGGGCACCTGCATCAGCACGTAGCTGTAGAAGTACACCGCCGACAGGTTGCCCAGCATGGTTGCGCCGATGCTGAAGTCCCCCATCAGCTCGCTGGTCATGGTCGCCGGGGCGACCCGGTGGAAGTAGCCGATCAGGAAGAGAGCGCCGCCCAGCAGCAGGACCAGGACAACCAGCTTGAGCGGCGGATGGTGTCGATGCACCGGGACGGGCCTCCGGGCGAGGCCGGTGGGTTACCCACCGGCCATGAAGTGTTGCCCTGTTGCAGGGCGGCCGACATGGTGGCAATGCTTCCTGAAAGGCTGCCCTTCTGCAACACGTGCGTACCGACCGGCCGCCGGTTCGCATGCACACGGGGGATGTGACGCGCCGGGCTCCACACGGCGGGACAAGAAAGGCCGCCGGTGGTCGGCCTCGCGTCGTGATGGCGCCCGGCC
>SLLM01000191.1 GCA_007134055.1 Ectothiorhodospiraceae bacterium
CAACCGGTGCGCCAGCGGCGATGCCCTTTCCCGTCGGCGCCGCGATCACCGGCGTTCACCTCCCTTGTGCCGTGACCCGCAGATCCCGCATCAGCCGGCCGCACTCCCGCGGGATCCCCCGGCCCCTCCGGAGGAGGCGCTGCCGGGACTGTCGCCGGCCTTCCTGTCCCCGGTCTTGCCGCTGTCGGCGCTGCCGCTCGCCGGACGCTCCGCCGCGCTCTGGCCGCTGGTGGCCGCCTTGCCCGTGGTGGGTGCGCTGGCTGTCGATCGCGTTGCTTCGACGTCCATGTCGATGGCGCCCTTGAACTTGGCGCCGTCCTCCAGGCTGACCCGTGGCGCGGTGACGTTGCCGAAGATACGCGCGGACTTGCGGATGCAGACCAGCTCCGTGCCGTGAAGATCCCCCTGCACGGTCCCATCCACGTAGATGCTCTGGGCGTGCAGTTCCGCTTCCACCTGACCCTTTCCCCCAACGGTGAGGGTGTGGCCCTGCAACTGCACCGTGCCCTTGACCTGGCCTTCGATGATCAGGTCCTCCTCGCCGCGCAGCGTGCCCTCGATATGGATGGATGGTCCGATGACGGCAGCGTCCCGCCGGCGGACGCCGGTGTCCGCGCTCTCGCCCCTGGGTATGGTTCCGGTGTCAGGCGTGGTATTGCGTAGCGAGTCGATTTCCCCCTCCTGTTCATCCTTCTGTGACCCCGATCCTCGTTTGCCGATATCGAACATGGTGTCTGCCTCCATCCCCTGTGGTCTGCATTGCACCGATTGGCCGCGATGGCGCCAGCCGTCTCCGTAGCAGGAGGCCGCGACGGCGCTGCCAGTGACACGATAGCGGGGGTCGCCGGCAAAAGCATCTGTAGCCGCAGGGCGACAGGGTCCGACCGCCGGGTCAATCCCCTTCGTCGTCGAAGTCACCCTTGTACTTCGGGTTGGCGCGCGCCCGGTCCCGGTCGAGTCGTTGCGGGCTGTCGTCCCCGGTGTCCTCCGCCCGGGCCTTGCGGTGCACCATGCTGATGTGGGCCGGCGGCGCCGCGCCCTCCTTGCCCTCTCCGAAGTACAGCGTCATGTGCGGGAACGGAATCTCGATTCCGGCAGCGTCGAAGTGGCGTTTGACGAGCCGGTTGTACTCGCGGCCGATGGCCCACTGTGCGCCGGGCAGGGTCTTGATGCGTATCCGGACGTTGACGGAGCTGTCCGCGAGGGCGGTGACGCCGTGCACCTCCAGATCGTCGATGATCATGGGGGCGTGCTCCTCGTGGGCCTTGAGCTCGTCAAACGCCTCCCGCAGGCGGACAATGACTTCGTCGGTGTCCTCGCGGTAGGCGACGCCGTACTCGCCTACGTGGTAGGCGAAATCGCGCATGTAGTTCGATACGCTGTCCACCGACGAAAACGGCACGATGTGGTAGGTGCCGGAGAGATCCCGGATGCCAAGCGAACGGATGGTCAGCTTCTCCGCAACTACCGTGATGCCACCGGCTGTCACCACGTCTCCGGCATTGATGGCATTCTCCAGCTGGATGAACACCCCGGTGATGATGTCCTGCACCAGCTTCTGCGCGCCGAATCCGATGGCCAGGCCGACGACGCCGGCGCCGGCGATCAGGGGGCCGATGTTGATGCCCAGTTCCGCCAGTACGATCATGCTGGTCATGATGATCAGGGTGACGGCGATGGCGTTGCGGAAGATCGTGAGCAGGGTCTTTTCCCGCGGGCCGGGTTCACCGCCTCCGGTTTCGGGATTCAGCCGGTGCTCGATCCAGCTTGCCACGGCGACCCAGAACAGGGTGGCGAGGAAGACGATCAGCAGTACCGAGACGGCCGTACCGATGAACCGGGCACCGGCCTCCGACACCATCCACGTTCCCAGGTCAAACAGGTTCCAGGCGTCGGCGATGACGGCCAGCACCAGCAGCAGGATGACCAGCCGCATGATCTTGAGGGCGGCCGGAATGTAGGCGTTGAGGCGTGCCTCGAGCAGCGGGAAGCGCTGCCGGGTCTCTTCCGGAATGTGAACCTGCCGGCTGATGATCTGGCTCAGGACGACGGCGAAGAACGCCCCCGCAAGCACCGCCAGCACGGTCTGGCCGGTCGCCTGCGCCATGAACGGCAGTGCGTCCTCGGGACGGGTAACGGTGACCACCGCCAGTGCCGCGAAATAGGCGATTGCGATCAGGTGCCAGAACCTGGCCAGCAGGCTGGTGAGAAAGCGGGTGAAAGCGAAGGTCGATGCGTTCGCGGTGTCTTCCAGGCGCTGCCGCACCCGGGAACGGTTCTGCAGGATGATCACCAGGGCATACGTGAACGCTACAAGCATGATCAGCAGCGCCACGGCGCGCCCGATCGGCGTGCCCACGTACAGGTCCACCAGCGGCACCGCCACCAGCAGGCCGTAGCCGATGAATCCGGCCAGGCGCGCCAGCCAGGCATTCCAGTAGGCGGCCTCCTCCCCGGCCATTGGCAGCAGTCGCAGGCTTTCGTAGCGGGACGAGAACAGCATCCGGATGGCAGCCTTGAAGACCTCGATCAGCAGGAAGGCGTTCAGGAAGAGGCTGTGCCGGGTCTCCATTTCCCCGGTGTCGCCCACCAGGAAAAGGGTGCACAGGTAGCCGCCGACCCAGGCCAGCAGGACAACCAGTACGTCGACGATGGCGCCCGCCACCACCGCGATCGTGCGCCGGATCAGCTGGGGAGCGCTGCCGGGCTGCGCCGCCCACTCGCTTGCCCGGCGGAACAGCGGCGCCGCCAGGCGGCGCAGGATCAGAAACAGGATGATCGTCACCACGATCACCACCGCCAGGTCCAGGCTGGCGGCAGCCAGGGAGGCCAGGGCCCCGTTGCCGGTCATGTCCAGTTCGCGCAGCGCGTGGGTGGCCGCGGTCAGTTCGGACACCGTGCCCTCTGCAACTCCCTGGGTGAAGTCGGCGATTCGCTGTGGCAGCGACACCGATTCCTCTTCTGCGGGTGTTGCCGTCTCGGTGCCGGACGGCCGAGTGTCCTCGCCGCTGGCCAGGCGGCGTAGTTCCTGCACCAGTCGTTCCCGGCTGGCGTCGTCCTCCAGCAGGTTGGCGAGTTCGTCGTATCCGGTGCCGCCGGTGTCAGTGGTCTCGGCCAGGGCGGCGGTGCCCGTCACGATCAGCGCTAGCAGCAGGATCAGAATGGTGGCCAGGCGGATTGGAGGGCTTGCGCTAGAGAGGGGTATCACGTCGGGCGGTTCCTTGTGTCCTGGTGGCGCCGAATGCACAGCGGCGGGAAGAGGCCGCCCCGTGCGGGTGTGCTGATTCTAGCAGCCTGTGCGGACTGCAGGCCTTCCTCGCCGGGTGTCCCGGCCGGGAAGCGGGCCCGCGATGCTGGACTCGGGGTGCGTTGGCCTAGGGGTTGTCATCGAAGAGCCGTTCCCCCTGCTCATCCACGAGCCGGCGCGCCTTGCGCAGGGCGGTCGCCGCGATCTCCTCCCGGTCGGGCCCGGTGTCGGCGCGACAGAATTCGTGTACCCGGGCATCCGGGCCCGTGCCCTTCTGTATGCGACCGGCCACGCGCCAGACGCTGCCCTCCCGGACTGGGTCCGCCGTCAGGGTGTAGCCCTGGTACTCCTCGGTCGCGGCGGGTCCGGACGGTTCTCTTCCCTTCCCGCCGAACAGGCGCCTCAGCAATCCACCCAGCATGATCGCACGGTTCCCCCGGGGCAGTTGGATCTGCGCGCCGCACGTCGTCTCACGCCGACAGTGGTGTCCGCGCATGGCTGCTGCTAATGTCTTTGCCAGTTGTGCGTACCGCCCACGGGCGGCAGCACGCCCCTGCGACCATAACACAGGAGTCTTCATCATGAGGTTGGCTACTTCGGCCCGACGCGTTCTCCCGGTTGTTGTACTGGTTGCCGGCGCGCTGAGCAGTGCCAGCGTCGCCGCCGACATGCGTCCCATCCACATCCAGCGTGTGACGGTGCTGCCGCAGGGTCAGTCGGAGCTGTTCGGCATGCTGGCCTACGAGTTCAGTCGCGAGCCCGTTGCCTTCGGTCAGGAGGTCGACTACGACAACCTGCGTGTCGGCCCCCTCGGGATCCGGTTCGGTGCCGGTAACGGCCTGGAGTTTGGCGGCCACCTGACTTTCAATGCCAACTCCGGAGACGGCAGCGACGATCCTGACGACTCCGGGCTGGAGGCGCTCACCGGTTTCGCCAAGATCGGGCTGACCGACCAGCTGGCAGTGGAGGGCGGCGTGCGCATTGCCGGTGACGACGAGGTCGGGCCCTATCCCATGGACGGCATCGACTTCTACGTCAACCTGGCCGCGGAGCAGCCGATCGGGCCCCAGGGGAAGATCTACGGTGAATTCGGCATCACCGTGCAGGATAACGATGGCTTTGGCGGCACCTACGAGAACTGGGGTATTGGCTATGCCCACCGGATCAACCCGGAGCTGGTCCTGAACGCGGAGCTGGTGGGCGATTCCGCTCCCGGGGTGTACGGCGCCGGCAACCACATGGACGTTGTCCTGGGAGCGAGTTTCACGGTGCAGCGAGCCATGGTGGTCAAGCCCTTCATGTCCGTGGGCGTCTACGATGCCAGCCCCGATGCGGCCTTCGGTGTCGGCTTTGAAATGCCGCTTTGAGGGTATCCGTCGGTGCTGTTCCGGCGACCGGGGAACGGTGACCGGTCGCCGTCGCGGGCCTCTGTGACTGGACCTGCGGCTCAGGGAATGCTAACTGATATGGGGGGCGCCTTGCCCGGCGCCCTGTCAGTGGCATATCCGAGCGGAGGAGACGTGGGAGACAAGAAGGAATGGATCTGTCGCCCGGCATCCGAGGCGGCCAGTGAGGAGATCGAACAGGCCGGTGGCCCGGAGGCGGCACGGGAATGCCGGGTGGGGATGGTGATCGCCGCGGTGAACGAGAAGGAAGCCAAGCAGTTCGCCGCACACAGCTTCGAGGAACTCTACGGCGTACAGGCCAGGGAGGAATGGTTCTACTGCGAGATGGACGAGGATCCGATCTGACTGTTGGCACGTCATGGACCCATGTCCCCGGCAGTGACGGATGCCCTGACCAGCTGTCGTTGCGAGCCGTTGTCACGCTCATGTGATTTCCGGGCACTTTGATGCAGGTCAAGGGCCGGCGCCGCCTGTCCGGGTATCGTGGCGACCATGCCCGCCCTGACACCGCTGGAGGAGCAAGTCGATGACCCGATCAATCACCGTGCCGGTGGACTGGTACCGGCAGTCCCTGCGCAGTCTCGGCCCGGCCAGTGTCATGGCCGCGCAGATGGGCCTGTCGCTGAAGCTGATATCCATCGTGCCCTCCGAGGATCTGGTGGCCGTGCGGGAAGGGGACCTGCGGGGTGTGCTGCACGAACATGATCTGGACGCGGAACTGGCAGTGCTCCCGGATACCTCGCCGGCGAATCGCCTGGTGGAGTATGCCAGGGTAAACGCCGGCGACCTCATGTGCATGTCGACCCACGCGCGCGGAGCGGTGACCGAGGCGGTGATGGGCAGTGTGGCCTTTCGCGTCCTGCGGGAGTCCGGACGGCCGCTGGTGATGGTCGGGCCGGATCAGGCTCCGGACTGGGGCCCGCGGGTCCAGACCCTCCTGGTGTGCCTGGATGGCTCATCCTTCGCCGAATCCATCCTCGAACCGACGGCGGCCCTGGCTGTTGAACTCGGTGCCCGGATCTCCCTGGTCCAGGTGTTCGATACCGCCACCGACAGGCCGCCGCCCGGCCAGGATTCCGCGGAATGGGTCTATCTCCGCAGGATGGCGGGAGCCCTCGAGCGCGATCATGGCATTCAGGCGGATTGGGAAACCCTCCATGGCAAGGATCCGGGCAGGGCCCTGGTGGACTACGCCGGCCAGACCCCGGGATCCCTGCTTGCGATGACCACTCATGGGCGCACGGGGGCGTCCCGGGCGCTGATGGGCAGCGTTGCCCAGCGCGCGTGCCGGCATTCCCCGGTGCCGCTGCTGCTCCACTGTCCGGAGGGCGCCGCCGCGTGACGGGGAATGGTAGCGGGCGGCTGGCGGGACGGCCACGCCGCTACCGTGTGGCGGGCACAGACCTGCCGTGACCCCGTCTGCCATAGTCGCCTTTCTTGGCGGCATCGGGCTGTTCCTGCTCGGCATGAAGCTCATGACCGACGGACTTCGGGTTGCCGCCGGGCCCGCCCTGCGTCGGGTGCTCCTGGCTGCCACCAGAAGCCGGGTGCGGGGGCTGGCATCCGGCGTGCTCATCACCGCGGTGGTCCAGTCCTCCAGCGCGGTCATCTTCGCTACCATCGGATTCGTCAACGCCGGGTTGCTCACCCTGGGGCAGTCCGTAGGCGTCATCTTCGGTGCCAATCTGGGGACAACACTCACCAGCTGGGTGGTCTCCCTCGTGGGATTCAATGTCAATCTCCAGGCCCTGGCCCTGCCCATGGTGGCGCTGGGGATGGGCTTGCGCATCGTCGTCAGGATGGGCCGGGTGGGCGCCCTTGGTGAGGCCCTGGCCGGCCTGGGGCTCTTCTTCCTGGGTATCGAGGTGCTGCGGGACACTTTCGGTGGCCTAGGGCCCGAAATCATTCCGGACATTGCCGGTGGTGGCTACCTGCAGCTGCCCGTATTCCTGTTGGCGGGTTTCGTGCTGACGGTGCTGATGCAATCCTCGAGTGCCGCCCTGGCCGTGACCCTTACCGCTGCCGCAGGCGGGCTGGTGTCCCTGGAAGCGGCCGCCGGGATGGTCATCGGCGCGAACATGGGGACGACATCCACTGCAGCATTCGCCGCGCTCGGCGCCACCGCCGCAGCGCGACGCACCGCCCTGGCGCACGTGCTGTTCAATGTCGTGACCGCCGCGGCGGCCTTGCTGCTCTTTCCACTGCTACTTGGCGGAATGGCCTGGATGATCGCCGATTCCGGATCCCCCTCGGCGGTCGCGACGGCGCTGGCCGCCTTTCACACTGCGACCAAGCTCATCGGCGTCATTGTGGTCTGGCCACTGACCCCGCGCCTGGTGCGTTTCCTCGAAGCCCGGTTCACCGGCCGGGAGCGTACACCGGGGCAACCCCGCTACCTGGATCGGAACGTGCTTGCCGCGCCGGTGCTGGCGGTGTCGGCGCTGGCACTGGAGCTGGACCGGCTCCGTGACATGACGGACCGTCTGCTGCGCATCGCGCTTTCCGGTGACAACGCGGACCCGGTCCGTTTGCAGACGGACCGGGACCACGCAGAGGAACTGGCCCTGGCGATCGGTGAATTCTGTCGCGAACTGGGACAGGGGAGCGGTGATCCGTCGCTGTCCGACGTCCTTCCCGCCGCCTTGCGGGTGATCCAGTATCGGCTGGATGTTGCCGATCGCGCCCTGGAGCTGCAGCGCCTGTGGGCGGCGGAGGACATGTCGCACGCGGTCCATCGTGACGAGACTCGGGGCCTGCTGATCCGCGCGACCGCATTCTTCGCGGCGCAGCCCGTTGCCCTTGAGCGCGGTGACGTCGCGGCGGCGGAGGAACGAAGGCAGGAATTCGATGCGGCCTACCGGGAGCTCAAGGCCCGCCTGTTACAGGCCGGAACGGATGGACGGGTGTCCATGCGCCAACTGGTCGTGTTGCTGGATATTCTCAGCGCCGTACGCCGTGCGGTGGATCAGGCAGTCAAGGCCCTGCACTACCGGCAGAAGGTGCTGGACTCCCTGCCGTCGTCGGATGGCGTGGAAGAGGCGGGCACGGTGCTCCCCTGACCGGTTGGTGCCGACCCCCGTCCGGGGCGTCCCGCGGCCCCGTATCTGCGGGATCGGGTCATGGTCACCAGGCTGGCCCTCAACCCACGCGGATGCGGCCCTCGCTCACCAGCACCACGTCGCCGCCGACCCGGATCTCCCGCGGTTCGCCGCCGCGCAGGTCCACCTCGGCAAGCAGGCGCCCGGGGCGTCCCATCTCCCCGCCCTGGGAGATCGTCCACCGGTGGGTGCCGCTGCCGGAACGCGTTCGCGACCCCAGGTAGGCCGCCAGTGCTGCAGCGGCGGAGCCGGTGGCTGGATCCTCCGGTACTCCCAGGCCAGGGGCGAACATGCGCGCCTGGAACGCCCGCCCGTGGTCGTCTCCCGTCCTCGTGAACGGATACAACTGGGGGGCCCAGGAGCCTGCCAGAACGTTCTGCCAGCGCTGCAGGTCCAGCCGCGCTCGGCCCAGGGCCTCGGTGCTGGCGAGTGGCACCAGCAGGTATGGCACGCCGCAGGAGACTGCCGCCGGGACCATGCCCGCCTGTCCGAGGTCCGCCATCTCCAGCCCGAGCATGGTGGCCAGTTCGTGGGGTTCCGGCGGTGGCGGCCCGAACTGCGGTGCGGCGGCCAGGGACAACTGCGCCCCCCGGACCTGTCCGGCATCCGCGTACACCCGCACCGGCACCGCTCCGATGCCTTCCTCGAACACCATGCTGGTGACGCTGCCCGTAAGGGGGATCTTGCCGATGGCGGCCAGCACCACCGCCGTGCCGATGGTCGGATGTCCGGCAAAAGGGAGTTCCCGCTCCGGGGTGAAAATACGGATGCGGCGCGTGCAGGTGCTCTCCCGCGGGGGCAGGACGAAAGCGGTTTCCGCCAGATTGAACTCCAGGGCGATCTGTTGCATCCGCTGCTCCGTGAGCTCCCTGGCGTCCGGGAGAACTGCCAGGGGATTGCCCCCGAACAGCTGGTCGGTGAATACGTCTGCCGTGACAAAGGAATACCGCATTGGGGTGCCTGAAGACCGGTCGGAGAACACGGGACTGGATCGGGACCGTGGCGTCACCCCGGGAAAGTTGATCGATTCCCGACGCGGTCCACGTATTCCCGGGCTGATGCACGAAATCAGTGGATTCCACGGGCAGCATAGCGGATCCCCCTTCCTGCTGTCTTGCGCCCCGGTGCTGCCCCGGTCCGGGATGGGACGCCGAACAGGATCCGGCCGGCAACCGGAGGTGGCTGACGGGCGTAGTCCCGGGCTCGTTGCCCGAGGTGATGGCTTCGCTCGCCCGGTCGTTGCCGATGGACGCGGGCACCGGAGTGCCGGAAAGCGTGCGAAGGGTCTCATTTTCGTCCTCGCCCGATGCCGCTTCGATGGTAATCGCTTGACCGTGCTGCCGATGTTGGCAATAGTTCGACGATGGCCGTATCAATCGAAAGCCTCAGCGAGACCCACCGACTCGATCAGTTGCCCGCGTTCCCCGGCGTGTTGCTGGCACTGCTGCGTTCGTGCCAGCAACCGGATCCGAGCAACGGTGAAGTGGAGGCCCTGGTTGGACAGGATTCCGGGCTCTCGGTACGGGTCCTCTCCGTCGCCAGCTCTCCGGTGTTTGCCCGCGGTGACGCGCCGCGTGATCTTTCCGAGGCGGTCCGGCTGCTGGGGTTGCGCACCGTCCACACGATCGGCGTTACCACCGGCGTTCATCAGTTCTTCTACCAGCTGGACGGGCACCAGCTGCCCTGGCTTCGCACCTTCTGGAGACACAGTGTCGGGGCCGCGACGGCGGCAAAGCGCCTGGCGGAGGAGACGGGCCAGGCGCGTGCGGAGGAGGCCTACCTGGCCGGGTTGCTGCACGACGTTGGCCAGCCTCTGCTGGCGGTCCTGTATCGCGACTCGATGCAGCGGATCATGGAGGAATCGCTCGCCCACGGCCGGGACGCCCGCACGCTGGAAAAACAACAACTCGGCATCGGGCACGACGAGCTGGGAGCGGCCATGGTCGATCGGTGGCACCTGCCCGGATTCCTGGCAGACGCCATTCGTTTTCATCATGAGCCGGTGGAGGCGCTCGCGGACGCCCACCCGCTCGTGCGTATCACCCACGTCGCCAACCTGCTGGCACATTCTGGAACTGAACCCGACGCCGAGGCGCTGCATGCCGCGGGTCAGCTGCTTGACCTTGGCCGCAGCGTCGCCAGCCGGCTCCACCGGCAGGCAGTGGCGGACCGGGATGAGCTGGTTGAGGCGCTTGACGGGGATGACGCCGTGGCTGCCATTGGCCGCAATGGGCCGCCCCTGCACCCACTGGCCGACCAGGTGCGGAACCAGGCGCTGCTCGGCAGCATCCACGCGCATCTGCGCCTGGAGGCGGACAGCCAGCCGGTGGACAACATCGCCCGCGGCCTCGCCCTTTTGTTCGGCCTCGACCAGATCGCGTGCTTTCAGCTCCAAAACGGTGGCGAGGCGCTGATCGGCGCTATCGCCGGGCGGGCGGCACCGGATCTGACCGGGCTGCGCGTACCACTGGATGCCGGCCGTTCTCTGCTTGCACGCTCCCTGCTGGAGAACCGTCCGGTACATACACTCGATCCCGACGAGTCTGCCGCGTTGACGGTCGTCGACCGGCAGGTGGCGAGCCGCCTTGTCGGGGACGGGATCCTGTGCCTCCCGTTGCGGTATCGGGGGGAGGCGCAGGGTGTGCTGGTGCTCGGCGTACGTCACACCCAGACGTCGGCCCTGCTGGATCAGTCGGAGCTACTGCTTGCCTTCGCCGGCGAAGCCGCTGCCCTGGTCCATCAGGCGCGCCATGCGGAGGCGCAGCGACGACAGCAGGAGCTGGAGACTCGTGCTGTCCGCGAACAGGATACCCGCCACGTACGCCAGCAACTCGGTGACCCCCTGACAATCATCCGTAACTATCTGCACGTCCTCGAGAAACAGGTCGAGGCGGAACACCCGGCGCACGATAGCCTGATGACCGTCCTCGAGGAGGTCGAACGGGTGACGGAGCTGTTGCGGACCCTGGACGTGAAGACGGCTGACGCGGCTGGGGACCGGGAACCCAACGTGAACCAGCTGGTGCGGGAACTGGCGCGGGTGGCCAGGGAAGCGCAGCTGGTGCCGGAGGCACTGCAGATGGACCTGGCGCTGGATGACCGCCTGGACGGTGAGCGGGTTCCCGCAGCCGTCCTGCGGCCCCTCCTCCTCAGTATCCTGCGTCTGCATGGCGATCGTGGCGGCAGCTCGGAAGTACGGATCTTGACGGCGGCTGGTGTACAATTCGGCGGGAAAGTGTATAACGAAGTGCTGCTGGAGAGTTCGGGCTGCGTCCTGGAGTGGACGACGTTCGAGCAGGACGGCAGGTTCTCCGCCGCGCGCCGGGTGTTCGGCGAGCAAGGGGGGGTGGTGGCCGGTGCCCAGGTGCCTCGACGCGGTTATCGCGTCCAGATTCTGTGGCCGGCTGGTAGTTAGGCATTGCCGGCGCGGGAAGCGGCCGTGGAGCCCTTCCCTGTTCGGGAGAGACGGCCGAACCCCATTCCCCGTGGTGCATGGCCTGATGTAAGGCCGGTCTGCCCGCCCGCTTCGGATAGCGGGAGTGCGCAGCGGCGAAGGCAACAGAAAAACAGATCCGTCATTGCGGAGGTGTGGTCACGGACGACCCGGCACACGCAGATTTCGCCGGGGTGGGCATGTTCGACAAGACAGGGTGCGAGCGGATCCTCGCCGTGGACCACCAGCCCAGGATGCTGGAGAGTCTGCGGGCGATGGCGGCAGCCCATGATCTGCCGCTCGATGCCGTGGAGGCCGAAGGTCAGGCCCGTGAACTGCTGGCGGGCGGCGGCTACGGTGTTCTGGTGGTGGACCTGCTGCATCCCGAACAGGCAGGTCAGCGGCTGTTGCAGCAGATCCGGGCCGACGACCTGGACGTGCACGTGGTCGTTGCCACCAGCGACTCCTCCCAGGAGGCGGCGGTGCGTGCGCTGCGCGGCGGCGCGCGGGATTTCCTGCGCAAGCCCTATGCACCCGA
>SLLM01000025.1 GCA_007134055.1 Ectothiorhodospiraceae bacterium
CGGCGCAGCGATCGGATCCGGCAGTTCGGAAGCTTCCTCCCCGACCACATCCGGAACGACCGCGGCGGCGGCTGATGGTTCCGGCGGACGCCAGCGGCTGACATGGTCCAGAACCTCGTCCAGCCCGTGATCGCTGGTGGGCTTTGCCAGGAACCCGCAGATGCCCAGCTCATGGGCACGACGGCGGTCCTCGTCGCTGTCCTGGGAGGTATACATGACCAGCGGCAGCGCGCGTTCCCCGCGCATGAGGTTGATGGCCTCGGCAGCCTGGAAACCGTCCATGTCCGGCATCATGTAATCGATGAACACCACGTCCGCGGATCCGCTACGCAGGTACTCCACCGCATCGCCGCCGCACTCGGCGGTGTCCACCTCCAGTCCACGCCGGGCAAGCATCTTGCTCAATGCCACCCGGGCCAACCGCGAGTCGTCGACCACCAGCGCCTTGCTGATACCCATGCCCACCCTCTATGCAATCGGGAATCTGCCGCTACTATTCCAGCTTCACCGCCGCGAAGCTGCGTCACCGGTCACAACCGAGACAGGTGGCATGGTTCGCTACCGCCGTGGCCTGGGGCCGATTCCCGGTCCCGCGGGCCGTGAACTCCACCGAATCGCCCGTCACCCGGGCGAGAAACGATGCGTCCGGGAGAATTCCCGCGAAAAGGTTGGTAGCGTAGCCAGGATCCGTTCCGCGCGGCGGCGTTCACGGCGCGGGTGGCGGTATTCACGTGCGTTCGGCATCAAGGAGTGGCAGCCCCATGAACCTGGAAAAGGTTGTGTTCGGGTTTTTCATCCTCCTCGCCCTGACCCTCAATTTCGGGTTCTTCCTCGGCGAGATCGACAACCCTGACCACCACAATGTGTACGAGCTGTTCGCGGCCATCGTGGTGAGCCTGATCGCCACGGTGATGAAATTCGGGGAACGCACGCAGATCGGCGCTGTCCTGCTGGCGGCCAGCCTGGTGGCCGATCTGCAGCTCATAGCCGCTGCCGTGGTCTGGGCGGTGGCGGTCTACGCCACGGACTCTGGCATGACCCCGGCGGTCATGGCCAGCATCGTGTCCCTGTCCGGAGGGGCGTTGCTCGCCAACCTGGTATCCACGGTCCTGCTGACGGTGGAGACCGTCAGTCTGCATCGCTAGCAGGGCGGCCCCGTGAACACCTCACTGCTGCTCATACTGCGCCGGCTCCGGCCGCCACTGATCGCGCTGATCGTCGCCTACAGCATCGCCGTGGCGGGGTTCACCCTGATGCCGGGAACCGACGACCAGGGCGAGACCTGGCACATGTCGATCTTCGAGGCCTTTTACGTGGTGACCTATACCGCCCCCACCATCGGCTTCGGTGAACTGCCCCATGAATTCAGCGGCGCGCAGCGCCTGTGGACGGCGGTGACCATCTACCTGACCGTGCTGGCCTGGCTGTACTCCGTCGGCACGATCATCTCGCTGATGCAGGATCCGACGCTGCGGGCGACGATCATCCGCAGTCAGCTCAACCGCAGCGTCAGGCAGATGGCGGAGCCCTTCTGGCTGATATGCGGATTCGGAGACAGTGGGCGCCTGCTGGTCCGCGCCCTCACGGAGCGCCGGCGCCGCGTCGTGGTCATGGACAGCAACCCGGAGCGTATAGACGAACTCAACCTCAAGGAGCTGGGCACCTATATCCCTGCGTTCTGCAGCGATGCCCGGATTCCGGACAATCTGCTCGCCGCCGGGCTGGGGCACCGCTGGTGCATGGGGATCGTGGCGGTGACGGACGACGACCACGTCAACCTGAAAGTGGCCATCAGCAGCAAACTGCTGAATTCCCGGCTGCCGGTTTTCTGCCGGGCGGAGAACCGCGCCGAGGCACAGAACATGGATTCCTTCGGTACCGACACCATCATGGATCCGTTCCTTGACTTTGCCGACCGCCTGACCCTGGCAATCCGCTCCCCCGAGACCCACCGCGTGCACGAGGGGCTGTCGGGCATACCGCACACCAAACTCCCGGAACGGTCGCAACCACCCTCGGGTCGATGGATTGTCTGCGGATACGGACGGCTGGGAGAAGCAGTTCACGCCGCGCTGACCGCCGAGGGCATCGACGTGGTGGTAGTCGACGAGAACGCTTACCCTCCTCACAGCCCGGCCGGCACAATCCGCGGCAAGGGGACGGAGGCGCAGACGTTGCAGGAGGCCGGACTCGACCACGCGGACGCGCTGCTGGCGGGGACCGCCGATGACGCCGACAATCTCTCCATCATCATGACGGCACGCGCCCTCAAGCCGGATCTGTACGTGGCAGCCCGGGAGAACTCGCTGCACAACAAGGCGCTGTTCCAGGCCGCGAGTCCGGACCTGGTGATTCAGGAAAGTTACCTGATCGCCAGCCGGGCACTGTCGGTCCTCAACACGCCACTGCTCGGCGAGTTCCTCGCCATGGCCCGCCGCCAGGGCAATGACTGGAACCGGACCCTGGCGCAGAGCATCGCCGCAGTGGCCGGCGGCACCACCCCGGAAAGCTGGACCGTGCGCATCAGTCGCAACCGTACCCCGGCAGTGGCCGACGCCCTGGAACGGCAGGAGCGTGTGCAGCTACGCAGCCTGGGGCGCGACCCCAGGAATCGCCAACGGCGACTGGAAATCGTCCCCCTGATGCTGCAACGTGATAAGGACAGCGTACTGCTGCCCGAGCCGGACATGCCGCTCGCCCTCGGGGACCGCGTGGTATTCTGCGGCACGGGCAAGGCCCTGGAGCGCATGCGCAGCATCGTCACCAATCCCAACACCCTGCGCTACGTGGAAACCGGCGAACACCGTCCGGAAGGCTGGCTGTGGCGCCGGCTCACGCCGCGGAAACGCGCCACGCCACGCTGAACCACGAACCCGAACCTATGGAGGATGACCGTGTCCACCCTGATTCCCACCGTCGATCCGGACGGCCTGCTGGAGTATTCGGTGGTCTTCAACGACCGCTCCCTCAACCACATGTCCGCCGCCTTCCA
>SLLM01000416.1 GCA_007134055.1 Ectothiorhodospiraceae bacterium
CGCCATCTATGACCGGGTGCAGGCCTTTGATGACGAGGCGGCCGGGGCAATGTCCCTGGTCCTCCTGATCACCTCCTTCGTCGCCATCGGCCTGGTCTACGGGCTGGCAGGGAAAGGGAAGGCCGCCGGTGTCCGCTGAGGTCGGCGCAGGACTGCGGGTGGAACTGCGCGCCAATCGCCCGATCCCGCTGGACGTCGCCTTCGACGTCGCACCGGGCGAGCTCCTTGCCCTGGTGGGCCCCTCCGGCAGCGGCAAGACCACCGTCCTTCGCGCCGTGGCCGGCCTCCATGCCCCCGCCCGCGGGCGCATCCACTGCGCAGAGCAGGCCTGGCTCGATACCGACCGCCGCCTGCGCCTCTCCCCCCAGGCCCGCCGGGTGGGCATGGTCTTCCAGGACTATGCGCTCTTTCCACACCTGAGCGCCCTGCAGAACCTGACGCTGGCCATGGCAGGTAACAATTCGGCGGCACGCCGGGAACGGGCCCGGGCCTTGCTCGCACGGGTTCGCCTCGAGGGCCTGGAGGACCGGCTCCCGGCTCAGCTCTCCGGCGGGCAGCAGCAGCGGGTGGCCGTGGCCCGGGCACTCGCCCGTGACCCCCGGGTGCTCCTGCTGGACGAACCCTTCTCTGCCGTGGACATGATGACCCGCGACCGCCTCCAGCGGGAACTGGCCATGCTCCGTCGCGCCATCGACATCCCCATCATCCTGGTTACTCACGACCTGACGGAGGCCACCTCCCTCGCCGACCGCATCTGCGTGCTTCATGACGGCCGCAGCCTGCAGACAGGCACCCCGGACAGCCTCTTCCGCCGGCCGGCAACGCCTCACGTGGCCCGGTTGCTGGGCCGCCAGAACGTATTCCGGGGCATCATTACGCGATCCGGGGGCGAAGAGCGGCTTGACTGGGGCGGTGTCCTCCTGGAGCTGACCCGGCCAACAGGGCTGGCCGATGGAATGCCGGTGCACTGGTATGTGCCGGACTCCGACATCGTCCTGCACCGCCGGGGCCGGCCATCCCTGGGGGAGCGGGAGAACCCGGTAAAGGGTGTCGTCGAGGACTGCGTGATCCTGGGGGCCCAGACATCCGTCATCCTCCGCTGCAACAACGGCGCGGGCAGCCTGCGGCTCAACGTCTCCTCCCACGCCGCCCGCCGCAATGGTCTGGAACCGGGCGCTGCGGCCAGCGTTTCCCTCCTTGCCAAGGGTATTCACATCATGGGGGGCGCGGATCCGGGTGGCGGCGAAGCGCACGAAGAGGGGAACACGAGTGGTTGAATCGCCCCCCTGCCCGCTCTGCGGCGAAACCGGCACGGAGCGATACGCGGAAATCCGTCAAGGTCTCTATCATCGCTGCCGTGGCTGCGACCTGGTCTGGCTGGACCCGAGCCACCGACCCGACGCGGTCGCCGAGCGCGCTTTCTACGCAACCCACGAGAACAATCCCGTTGATCCCGGCTACAGAAGTTTCCTGGATCGTCTCGCCACTCCCCTGGCCCGCATCCTTGCGCCCGGCTCCGTCGGGCTCGACTACGGCTGCGGGCCCGCCCCGGCCCTCGCCGCGATGCTCCGGGAGAGGGGGTTCACGGTAGACCTTTACGATCCGTTCTTCTTCCCCGACAACGCCAAATTGCGACAGCGCTACGACTTCGTGGCATGCAGCGAGACCGCCGAGCATTTCCACGCACCCGGGCGGGAATTCGCACGACTCGACACGCTGCTCCGACCGGGAGGCTGGCTCGGACTCATGACCGCACTACGCCCTCCCCGTGAGCAGTTTGCCGGCTGGCACTACGTCCGGGACCCGACCCACGTCTGCTTTTACAGCGAGAACACCCTGCACTGGCTGGCGCAATACCTTGGCTGGAGTTGCTCCCGCGTGGGGCGCGACGTGACGCTGTTCGGCAAGCCTCATCTGACGCCTGCCGCGAGGCCGGTGATGGGGAACGGGGCGTGACGTGAATGGTAAACTCAAGGCCCCCGGGGAATGAAAGCGCCCCGCGCAACCCCAACGTGCACGAGAGGGAGAGTTCAATGGCCGGCAAGGAACACGCATCTCAACTGGCGCAACTACTGGAAAACAACCGGGAGTGGTCAGAGCGGATCCAGCAGGAGCGGCCGGGCTTCCTGGAAAAACTGGCGGCACAGCAGAGTCCCGAGTACCTGTGGATCGGATGCGCCGACAGCCGCGTCCCGGCGGACCAGATCGTCGGCCTGCTGCCCGGGGAGCTTTTCGTCCACCGCAACGTGGCCAACGTGGTCATCCACACTGACATGAACTGCATGTCCGTCCTGCAATACGCCGTCGAAGTACTCAAGGTAAAGCACATCATTGTCTGCGGCCATTATGGCTGCGGCGGGGTACGCGCGGCCATGCACGAGGATGAGCTCGGGCTCATCGACAACTGGCTCTGCCACATCCGGGATGTCTACTTTCGCCACCGCGAAGGGCTCGACGCGATCCGGGACGCCCGCACCCGGGAGGATCGCCTGTGCGAACTCAATGTCATCGCCCAGGTGCACAACGTCTGTTACACGAGCATCGTCCAGAACGCCTGGGCGCGAAAACAACCACTCACCGTCAACGGCTGGATCTACGGCCTGCACGACGGCCTGCTGAAGGATCTCAGGGTCAGTATCGACAGCGCTGAAGCCATTTCACGTGTCTACCGCGTGCAAATGCAGGGGCCGGGTATCTCTCAAGGTAGTTGACGCCTGACCGACAAACTCGACCCTGAAGCGATGCGGCGCTTTGATTTCTGAGCTGCCTGCCCGGCAGCGAACATCGTCCCGGGCAGCCTGCGCTTCCAGTGGGGCCTTCTGAGCTGCCTGCCCGGCAGCGAACCGGTCACGGCCGGTGAGTTCTTCGACGGGGATTTTCTGAGCTGCCTGCCCGGCAGCGAACCCAAATTGGCATCGTGTTCAGCTGCATTAAGCTTTCTGAGCTGCCTGCCCGGCAGCGAACGAGCTGCCGCTGGTTCGGACCTC
>SLLM01000181.1 GCA_007134055.1 Ectothiorhodospiraceae bacterium
GGACGGATCCGGGGTCGTCAGCATCCGTTTCGACCCTGTTGGAAGCGTCAGGCATCGCTGGTCTCAGCCCCTCCGGCTGCGGTTGCGGAAGTGAGAGTCCACAGGTTCGGGCTTGAAGTAAGCGCCACGCGGGCGACCGGCCGGTACTGTCGTTTCCACTGGCGTGCCGGATCGGATGATGGCGCTGCGGTGTTGGCCCCATAAAATAACGCCTGGCGCGGTACCGGCGCAAGTGGAAACGCTGGCGACGACCGGCTGGGCGTGCACCGATTCACGGCCTGCCAGGCACACGGCACCTGTCTCGCGCATGCGACTGTGGTACGGTTTCACCCACTGCCGGCGCCGCGGCACCCTGGGACCGGAGGACCGGCCTCCGAGCCGGCACCCGGCATCGAAGAAGACGGAGAGAACAAGGAGAACGGAAGACCCGTCGGTCGCTGGTTAGGGGCGCGTTCCCGGGTGCCGCGCTGCGGCCAGGGTTCAGCGCCCGTGCGGGCCGCCCCGGAAGTCACCGTGACACCGATGACCACGCTCTCACTCATGGACGTGCCAGCCCCCCGGTTCGAGAAGGGGCGATTCTCCGCAAGCCACCGTGAACAGCTGCGGGAATGGCTGGACGGCCTTCCCCGAGGCCATCCCGTCACCTGTTGCCGGCAACTTCTGGAGGCCCTGAGCGAAGCCAATCGTGCCCCGCTGAACCACCTCGGACGGCTCGCCTTCACCGAGTTCCTGCGACCGGCGGTGTACGAGAGCACGGAAGCCCTCGCCCGGCGCTATGCAACCCAGCCCCTGCCCCTGCCGCAGAGTTCGGGTGAGGAATCGGACCTGGCCCGGCGTCTGCTCGACGAGCTCGCGGCGGGATTCAAGCTGGCCGTCAATGAGATCCTGCAGCAACGCAAGGTCACCCGTGAATCACGCCTCGACCTGCAGATTGCCAGTCAACGGGCATTGCTCGCCCACGGCCGGGGCCTGGTGGAAACCTACCGGGTACACGCCCCGGAACCCGCGGGCTGCTGGTCCGCCATCCACCGCCTGTACCGGAATGCCGAGGCGCTGCAGCTTCAGGCGCTGCCGATCGAGGGGGCGCGGGATGCCGAGGAAACGCTGCTGTCGATCCGCCAGGCCTACCTACGGCTCGCCATCCTGGCATTGACCAATCCCTACCACCTGATGCAGGACGAGGCACAGGACCTCTACCGGCGCATCGGACGCTGGGTGCATTTCGCGCACATGCGGGAACTTTCCGGCGAAGGGCATCCGGAGGGGCGCTTCATCACCGATCTGGATTCGGACCTGCCGCCGCGCTACGTGTCGCGGCAGAACCGCGGCGTGACGCCGGCCAACCCCAGGGAACTGGACGTGGCGGGCGTCGTGGAGGTGCTGGACAAGCAGATCGAAAACCTTGCTGCCTCGCTGCAGGAGAGAAAACGGCGCGCGGTGCTCCCGGAGCGCTTACAGCACGATTTGTATACCCGTTTCCGGGAAGCGCTGGGCGGCCGCCAGGAGCGGTCGGCGCCGCGCAGCCCCACTGTCTCCCGGCTCCACCTGGTCAGTGGTATCAGCGCCTGCCACTACATGCTCAACGACCGGGCAGCATTCAATCCGCAGGAGGATGAACGACGATGGATCGACAAGGTCAGCAGCCTGACGCCGCCCACGCCCGCAACCGACCTCAGCCTCGCTGACAAGGACAGCTACCTGAATCCCGCCCACAGGGATTCTCTACCCGGGCGCGTCCCCCGGTTCCGGGGCTTCGATGCCGAGCTCGACGACGTCTGGCAGAAGGCCAACCGGCTGTCGGCGGACGAACCCCGGGAACAGGAACTGCGACCGGACCTGGAACCGCAGCCATGGAGCCGCAAGAACGAAAGCCGCGGCGGCATGGCGCTGTTCTGTCCCCGGGACAGCGAGACGCGCACTCGCGTCGGTGAGCTGGTTGCCTGGGCCAACGCCGCCGGCGCCGGCGGCCAGGACTGGTCCCTGGGGGTGGTCCGCTGGCTGCGCACCCGGGATCACCGCGGACTGGAACTGGGCGTCCAGCAGCTGGGCGAATCCGGGTACGCGGCCGCCGCCCGCGCCGTCCGCGGCACCGGCGAGGCAGCAGGTTACGTACGGGTCATCATTACCCCGAGGGTCAACCCCGTCCAGGGGAATGCATCCCTGATCCTGCCGGCCGCCGTGTTCGACACGGACAGCCTGCTGGCCCTCAATCTGCACAGACTGGTGGTATACGCGGCGCTGACGGAAGTGCTGGAAACGACCCGCCAGTTTACCCATTTCCGCTTCCGCCTGACCCAGGCCCCGGACGTCGCCCGGGGCAGCTGAAGCGCCACTCGCGCGGCCCCACAGCGGATTGCGCCTTTCCAAACCGGCAGCGCAACTGCGAGAATACGGCCTCACGATACCGGTCGACCATTCGAGGTCCCACCCGACCCATCCGACCGAGGCAAATCACTTTCGCCGGAGTACCATTCATGAGTTTGCTTGCGCAGATGGTGGCACTGCAGGAGGCGCACGGCGCCGTCACCGACGCGGACCTGCGCACCCTGTCGCGGGAGGCCGGGGTGCCACTGCACCGTCTTCAGGGACTGCGCAGCTTCTACCCGCAGTTCAGCAGCGCGCCCGCCCGCGTCCCCACCATCGCCGTTTGCCGCGACGTCGTCTGCCGCATGCGCGGCGGATCGGCGCTGGACCGTTACCTGGAGGGGGACGGTGCACGCGATGGCAACATGGTTCCCGTGTCCTGCCTGGGCCGCTGTGACCGGGCGCCGGCCGCCCTCATCGATGAGCGGCCACACCAACTGCGGTTCGAGGACGCCGGTGGAGACACCGGGTCACCACAGGCCGAACCCCTGCTGCCTGCCGCAGTCCGCCCCTGGGGCATCGATCCGTACACCGAGGCGAAAAGCCACTACGGAACTCTCCGGGAGTGGCTCGCTCGCGGGGATGTAGACGCTTTGATCGACACCCTGAAGGAATCCGGGCTCAAGGGCATGGGCGGGGCAGGCTTCCCTGCCGGAGTCAAGTGGGAAGCCTGCCGCAAGGCCGAACACCCGGTTCGGGCGGTGGTCTGCAACGCCGATGAGAGTGAACCCGGCACCTTCAAGGACCGCACGATCCTTGCCGAACTGCCCCACCTGGTGATCGAGGGAATGCTCCTGGCCGCCTGGGCCTGTAACGCCCGCGAAGGCATCATCTACCTGCGACACGAGTATGAACCCGAGCGGCACGCGCTTGAGCAGGCCCTGCAGGACGCCCGGGCTCGCGGCACACTCGGTGCGAACGCCCTGGGCCCGGGCAGGGCGTTCGACATTCGGGTGTTCGTCTCCCCCGGCGGCTACATCCTCGGGGAGGAAACCGCCCTGCTGGAAGCCCTGGAGGATCGCCGCGGGGAACCGCGCAACAAGCCCCCGTTCCCGGTAACCCACGGCCTGGAGGGGCAACCGACCCTGCTCAACAACGTCGAGACCCTGGCCGCCAGCGTCAGCATCCTGCATCACGGCGCCGACTGGTGGCACCGGCAGGGGAGGAACGGCGGCTCCGGCCTCAAGCTGCTGGCGGTCTCCGGCGACGTGGAGCAGCCGGACGTCTACTGCGTACCCATGGGAACCACCGCCCGGGAGCTGCTCGAGGCCGCCGGCGGCATGCGCGACGGGGCGCAACCTCTGGCCTTCTTCCCGGGGGGCGCCTCCACCAACCCGCTGCCCGCAGCAGCGCTGGACACCCCCATGGACTGGGAGGCGTTGCGGGAGGAGGGCAGCGCGCTCGGCTCGGGAGCGGTAACCTTCGTCGCCGAGGGCCGCAACCTCCTGGAGCTGGTTCTCGCCCAGGTGCGCTTCTTCCGCAACGAATCCTGCGGTAAGTGCGTTCCCTGCCGGGTCGGCTCCCACAAGGCGGTAGAGATGGTGGAAGCGGCCCTTGCAGGAGCCCCGGAGGCAGGACTGCCGGAAACCCTGCGGCGGCTCGACGGCACGCTGGCCCGCACCTCCATCTGCGGGCTCGGACAAGTGGCCCTGGCGCCGCTGGTGGCGCTGATGGATCGTTTTCCCCGTGAAACCTGGCAGGTTCTCGCGGGTGGGGAGGAAACACGATGACCGACGTGACGCTGCGTATCGACGGCATGTCCGTCACCGTACCCGCAGGCACCACCATCTGGGATGCTGCCCGCGACGCGGGCATCGACATACCGGTGCTCTGCCATGATCCGCGCATGGCCCCGGTCGGAGTATGCCGGCTGTGTGCCGTGGACGTCGGTGGGCGTACTCTGGCAGCCGCCTGCGTGCGTGCGTGCGAGGAAGGCATGGAGGTACGCACGAGCACGGAGCAGGTGCAGCAGGATCGGCGGACACTGCTGGATCTGCTGCTCTCGGACTACCCGGATGTCAGCCGCCGGGAGCGCAGCACCGGCGACGACGCCTTGCTGGCGCAGGCTAGGAAACATGGCATCAGCAACATTCCCTATCCGGACGGATCCCGGGCGTCTCCCCGCGGCGAGGATCACAGCTCACAGGTGATCACCGTGGATCACCAGGCCTGCATCCTCTGCGACCGCTGCATCCGTGGCTGCAACGAACTGCAGCACAATGACGTCCTCACCCGCAGTGGCAAGGGGTACCGGACGCGCATCGCATTCGATCTGGACACTCCCATGGGGGAGAGCACCTGCGTGGCCTGTGGGGAATGCGCCGCGGTCTGCCCCACCGGAGCGCTTACCAACCGGGCGCTGGACGGCATTGCCCTGGTGTCGGAGGAGGAAACATGAAACAACTGACCGGAACACCCCCGGCGGAGAGCACGGTGCCCACTCGCCGGGTCGATACGCTGTGTCCCTACTGCGGCGTAGGCTGTGCCGTCACCTACATTGCCGATACGCAACGCAATCGCATCATTCACGCGGAGGGGCGCAACGGCGCCGCGAACGCCGGCCGGCTGTGCGTCAAGGGCCGCTACGGACACGACTACGCCAGCCACCGGCAACGGCTGACCCGCCCCCTCATCCGCCGGGACGACGCCTACCCGAAGGGAGCGCTCAGTCCCATGGAGGAGCGGCCGGGGAAGCCCGGCGGACCGGTGGAAGAGTCCGCCGTGCTGCCCCACTTCCGCGAGGCGAGCTGGGACGAGGCGCTGGATCTGGTCGCCGATCGGCTGCTGGCCATCCGCGAGCGGGATGGAGGCGACGCGCTGGCAGGATTCGGTTCCGCCAAGGGCTCCAACGAGGAAGCCTATCTGTTCCAGAAGCTGGTGCGGGCGGTTTTCGGCACCAACAACGTGGATCACTGCACCCGGCTGTGCCACGCCTCGTCCGTGGCGGCGTTGCTGGAAGGTCTGGGCTCTGCGGCGGTAACCAACGTGGTCCGTGACGTTGCGCGGGCCGACGTGGCGCTCCTGACCGGCTGCAACCCCACCGATAACCACCCGGTGGCAGCCACTTTCATCAAGGATGCCGCGGTCAACGGCACTGAGCTGATCGTGGTGAACAGCCGCCGGCCCCGGATCGCCGACTATGCCAGCCTGTACCTGCCGATCCAGCCGGGTACCGACGTGGCGCTCTACAACGCCATGCTGCACGTGCTGATCCGCGACGACCTCCTTGACCACGACTTCATCCGCGAACGCACGGAGGGGTTCGGGGAACTGGCGGAAACGGTGAAACCGTGCACACCGGTCTCGGCGGAGCGGATCTGCGGAGTCCCCGCCGGAGACATCGAACGGGCAGCGCGCATGCTCGGTGGCGCCCGTGCGGCCATGTTCTTCTGGGGCATGGGCATCAGCCAGCACACCCGGGGCACGGACAACGCCCGCTGCCTCATCAGTCTTGCCATGGTCACCGGCAATGTGGGGCGCCCGGGAACCGGGCTGCATCCGCTGCGCGGGCAGAACAACGTGCAGGGCGCCTCCGACGCCGGTCTCATCCCCATGGTCTACCCGGACTATCAGGCGGTGGACGACGCCGCGATTCGCAAGCGCTTTGAAGAGCTGTGGGGACGGCCATTGTCACCCCGCCCCGGACTCACGGTCACGGAAATCGTCGGTGCCGCCCGCACGGGGCAGATCAAGGGCATGTACATCCTGGGCGAGAATCCGTTCATTTCCGACCCGGACGTAAACAAGGTGCGAGAAGGCCTCTCCAGCCTGGAGTTCCTGGTGGTACAGGATATCTTCCTCACCGAAACCGCCGAGTTCGCCGATGTCATCCTGCCGGCCTCCTCCTTCATGGAAAAAACCGGCACCTACACCAATACCGACCGGCGCGTGCAGCTCGGACGGCAGGTACTGGAGCTTCCCGGGGAAGCTCGGCAGGACTGGGAACTGATCTGCGAGATCGCCTCGCGGATGGGCTATCCCATGCACTACGACTCGGTGGCGGAGGTATTCGCCGAGTTCGCGGCCACCACCGATGCCTACGCCTCGTTGAGCCACGCCGCCCTCGGCGAGTGGGGTCGCTGGTACCCCTGCAGCGACCCGGAGACCTCCGAAGGCGAACCCATCGTCTTCGATGACGGCTTCCCCCGCGGCCGGGCACGCCTGGTTCCGGCCCGCTTCGAACCAGCGGAGGAACAGCCGGACCGCGAATACCCGCTGATACTGGGGACCGGCCGGGTGCTGGAGCACTGGCATACCGGCACCATGACACGGCGCTCCCGGGTCCTGGACACCCTGGCGCCGGAGGCCGAGGTGGAGCTGCATGAGCAGGACGCGGAGCGGCTCGGCATTGCCGACGGCCAGCAGGTCCGGGTCAGCTCCCGCAGGGGGACGATCGTCATCCGGGCGCGGGTCGGCACCGATGTGCTGCCGGGCACGGTGTTCATCCCCATGCACTTCAAGGAGGCCTGCGCCAATCTGCTGACCAACCCGTCGGTGGATCCGTGGGGCAAGATCCCGGGGTTCAAATTCTGCGCAGTGCGCGTGGAGTCGGCACAGGCCGCGGCCTGAGGGGCGTCCGGCCCCTGCTCACTGCGACCGGTCGCATCCCTCGCCCCCGGGGCGTCGGCACCGCCCGCCAGGCGCTGGCTGCAGGAAAGCAGCCGGCCACACGGGGCGCTCCCCGCGGGGCAACCACCTCCTGTCTATCCGCCGACCTCCTCCGGGTCTTCCTTCTTCATGAAATAGCGGGAGAAGATCAGGCCCAGTTCGAACAGGGCCCACACGGGGATCGCCAGCAGTACCTGGGAGATGATGTCCGGCGGGGTCAGCAGCATGGCAATGGCAAAGGTGCCGACAATCACGTACGGCCGCTTCGCCGCCAGGTCCTCCCGGCTGGCCGCGCCAGTACGTACCAGCAGGACGGTGGCGATGGGAACTTCGAATGCCAGGCCGAAGACGATCAGCATCTTCAGGACGAAATTCAGGTACTCACCGATATCCGGCTGGTAGACCACGCCCAGCGGCGTAACACCGGCGAAGAACGCATACACGAGCGGCAGCACGAGGAAGTAGGCGAAGGCCGCCCCGATATAGAACAGGAGGCTGCTGGAGATCATCAGCGGCCACACCAGCTTGCGCTCGTGGCGGTACAGGCCGGGGGCCACGAAGGCCCACAGCTGGTAGAGCAGATACGGGATGGTGATGAACAGCGCCGCCACCAGAGACAGCTTCATGGGAATCAGGAAGGGCCCGGCGACCTTGATCGCCTGGAGTTCGCCCTCTGGCAGCACCGCCCGCAACGGCTCCGAGAATACCGAGAAGAGCGTGTCGTAGAACGGGAATATGCACAGGAAAACCACCAGCAGCGCCCCCATCGACCACATCAGCCGGGAGCGCAGCTCGATCAGGTGGGAGAGGAACGGCTTGTCCTCATCCAGGTCGGGCTTTTCTTCGCTCATTGGTTCTTGTCCGTGCCGGTACCGGCCTCCGGAGACGGCTCGCCATCCGTATCGGGACTGGTATGGCCGGATTTCCCGGCGGCCTTGGCAGCGCGTGGTCGGGAGGCGGCGGACTTGCGTGCCGAGCGGGTGGCGGGGCGGTTGCCCTCGTCATTCATCACGTCCTTGTCCAGATCCAGATCGGCAAGATCCTTCTTTACGTCCAGATCCTTCTTGAGGTCACGCTCGGCCTTGCGCAGTTCCTCGAACTGCAGCTCGCGCTCCACCTCGTTGCGCATGCTGTTGAACAGTGCCCGGGCACGCCCGACCCAAAGGCCCATTGATCGTGCCAGCCTTGGCAGGCGCTCCGGCCCGATGACGATCAGCGCCACCAGCAGGATCAGGAACACCTCCTGGAAGCTTACGTCGAACATGGCTGCGCGGTCTCCCCGCCGATCAGGAGGATGAACGATCCCGGGCTTCGCTGGTATCGGTCTTGCGGGCGGTAGATTCGCCCTCCTGGGAACGGCTCTGCAACTGGGCAGGTTCGCTCTCTTCGTCGTCGTCGGAATCCCGGTTTTCGCCATCCTTCATGGCCGAGCGGAACCCCTTGATCGCGCCACCCAGATCAGAACCCACATTGCGCAGCTTCTTGGTGCCGAACACCAGAAGCACAATGATCAGGATCAACAGCAAGGAACCTACGCTAATTCCACCAATACCCATACCTGTTCTCCCGCGGCGACTGCCGCGTCGTGTCAGCCCTTCCGGGCGCGCTTCTCCTCAACCCCGGAGAGCCCGAACCGCCGGTCCAGCTCTTCGAGCACATCTTCCGGCCGCAAGTCGCAGGCGGACAGCATCACGAGCGTATGAAACCACAGATCCGCGGTCTCATAAACGATCTTGCCGCGATCCCCGTCCTTGGCCGCCATCACCGTCTCCGTGGCTTCCTCGCCGATCTTCTTGAGAATGGCATCCAGGCCCCGGGCGTGGAGCCGGGCCACGTAGGAAGTCTCCGGATCGCCCCCGCGACGACTCTCCAGCACATCCGCCAGCTCCCGGAGGATGCCGGCGGTCTGTACGCGTGTTGGCTGGTTCATCCCCGGGGTTCCCATGCTATCGACGGCGCAGGGCGTTGCGTCACAGCCTCACAGTGTGACAGATTTTCCGCCGTCGCTGTTCAACAGTCGACACGCCGCACGAATATGTCGTGCGCGGCCATGTACTCCTTGGCCTCGGCGATGGTGTACTCGCCGAAATGGAAAATGCTGGCAGCCAGCACCGCGTCGGCATGCCCGTCGACGACACCGTCCACCAGATGCTGCAGCCCGCCTACGCCGCCGGAGGCGATCACGGGTACACTCACCGCGTCGCTGACCGCCCGGGTCAGAGGCAGGTCGAACCCCTCGCGGGTGCCGTCGCGATCCATGCTGGTCAGCAGAATCTCGCCGGCACCGTCGGCCGCCATGCGCACCGCCCATTCCACGGCATCGATACCCGTGGCGCGCCGTCCACCGTGGGTGAACACCTCCCATCTGGTGGTTCCGCTACCGTCGTCCACACGCTTGGCGTCTATGGCGACGACAATGCACTGTGAGCCGAACCGCGACGCCGCCTCGGCAACGAACCCCGGTTGCCGGATCGCCGCGGTATTGATCCCGACCTTGTCGGCGCCGGCATTGAGCATGCGGCGAATATCGGCCGGGGAGCGAATACCACCACCGACGGTAAGCGGCATGAAAACCTCGCTCGCCACCGCCTCGACTACCTGCACCAGCGTCTCCCGCTCGTCGGAACTGGCGGTGATATCCAGGAACGTGATCTCGTCGGCACCGGCGGCGTCGTAACGGCGCGCCACCTCCACCGGATCACCGGCGTCGCGGATATCGACGAACCGGACTCCCTTCACCACCCGTCCCTGGTCCACGTCCAGGCAGGGGATGATGCGCTTGGCGGGGCCGCCAATCTCTGCTGCGTCGTTCATAGGGGGAATTGTGCCGGCAGGGCCCGGGTGCATGGCTCCGGGCGGAATGGAAGACGTCAGGCGGAAATCAGGCCATTGGCCAGTTGCTGCGCCTCGCGGAGATCCAGCCTGCCCTCGTAGAGGGCGCGACCGACGATAGCCCCGAAGACGCCATCCTCCACGGCTGCACACAGCTCCCGGACATCATCCATGCTGCTGACTCCACCGGAAGCGATCACCGGGAGGTTCACCTGACGGGCCAATTCCCGGGTCGCCCCGGTGTTGACGCCCCGCATCATGCCGTCGCGGCCGATATCGGTAAAGACCAGCGCCTCGACACCCGCCTCCTCGAAGCGACGGGCCATGTCGACGGCATCGTGCCGGGACAGTTTGGACCAACCCTCGACCGCCACCTTGCCGTCCCGCGCGTCGAGGCCAACGATGATGTGGCCGGGAAACTCGAGACAGGCATCATCCACGAAGCGGGGGGCGCGTACCGCCTGGGTGCCGATGATGACGTAGTCGACACCGACGTCCAGATAGGTCTGGATGGTGTCGAAATCCCGGATTCCGCCGCCGATCTGTACTTCCAGCTCCGGGAACGTCTCCGCGATCCGCCCGACGATGTCGGCGTTCACCGGGAACCCCTGCACGGCCCCGTCCAGGTCGACGATGTGGATGCGCTTGCTGCCGGCCTCGATCCAGCGTTCCGCCATGGCGACCGGATCGTTGGAGAACACCGTCTCGTCATCCATGTTGCCCTGGCGCAGGCGCACGCACTTGCCGTCCTTGAGATCGATGGCAGGGATAAGGAGCATAATGCCTCGCAATCTGTCGGGCCCGGGTATCCAGGCGCTAGCATGTACCGTCCCAGCGGGTGAAGTTTGCCAGCAGTTGCAGCCCCGCCCGCTGGCTCTTCTCCGGGTGAAACTGGGTCGCGAATATATTGTCTCGGGCAACGACCGCCGTAAAGTCGAAACCATACCGGCTCACGCCCGCCGTGGCATCCCCCAACAACTCGACATAGTAACTATGCACGAAATAGAACCAATCGGGCTCGTCGATACCGTGCCAGAGAGGATGGGGCCGCACCCGGCGCACCTGCGTCCAGCCCATCAGAGGCACCTTGCCGGGGGTCGGGACGCCGGCCTCGTCAAAGCCGTCGCGAAAATGGCGCACCCGTCCTGCGAGCAACCCGAGCCCATCGACTCCGCCGTTCTCGTCGCTGCACTCCAGCAACGCCTGCATCCCCAGGCAGATACCGAGAAAAGGCTTGTTACGGGCCGCCTCCAGCAGCACCTGTTCTAGCTCCAGGCGACGCAGCTCGCTCATGCAGTCGCCGATCGCGCCCTGCCCGGGAAACACGATCCGATCGGCACGGCGGATCGGTTCCGCCTCATGGGTAATGAGCACGCGGCTGCGGTCGTCAACGTGCTCCAGCGCCTTGGAGACCGAGCGCAGGTTGCCCATGCCGTAATCGATGACCGCGATCGTACCCATACGCATTCGACCCTCCGAAGGAGGCGCTCAAAGCGCTCCCTTGGTGGAAGGAAGAATATCGAGCATGCGGGGATCGTGCTCCACCGCCATGCGCAACGCCCGCCCGGTGGCCTTGAACACCGTCTCGATGACATGGTGCGTGTTCTTGCCCCGAAGATTGTCGATGTGAATGGTCATGAAGGCGTGATTCACCAGCCCCTGGAAGAACTCCTGGAAGAGGTCCACGTCGAATCCCCCCACGCGCGCCCGTGGGTACTCGACGAAAAAATGCAGTCCGGGGCGCCCCGAGAAATCCACCACGACGCGGGAAAGCGCCTCGTCCAGGGGACAATAGGCATGACCGAAGCGGCGAATGCCACGCTTGTCCCCA
>SLLM01000210.1 GCA_007134055.1 Ectothiorhodospiraceae bacterium
CCGGCGTGCTTGGCAGCATCTGTATCCTGGTCGCGCTTTTCGCCTTCCAGGCACTGCCGATCAACTATGCCGGCATGGCGCTCATGATCCTGGGCGTGGCATTCATGATTGCGGAGGCGTTCGCACCGAGCTTTGGCATACTGGGAATCGGTGGCGTGATCGCGTTCGCATTCGGATCGCTATTGCTCATCGATACCGGGATCGAGGCCTATCAGCTCTCGCTTGAAGTCGTGCTTGCCGTTTCCGCGCTCAGCCTCGTGGTGTTCCTGGGTATCAGCACCATGGCATTGAAGTCCTGGCGGCAAAGGGTGGTATTCGGCCGGGAGGCCATGATGCGCGAGCGTGCGGTTGCCGTCAGCGACTTCGTCGATGGCAACGGCAAGGTTCGCTATCAGGGTGAGATCTGGAACGCCGAATCCGGCAGCCCGGTTCGGCGCGGCGACCAGCTTGTGATAATCAGCATGGACGGCCTTCGCCTGAAGGTGGAGCCCGAGTCGGAGGCGAGCGAGGCCGCCGGTCAGGGGACCTGAAGAAATACCTCCGGGTGTGATCTCTCGACAGGAGATGCTATGACGCTGCCAAGCGAGGCCGTGGACCGTTTTTGCGAGATCTTCCAGCAGGCACAGGACGCCGACCTTCCCACCTTCGATGCAATGACGCTGGCGACAGTGCGGCCTGATGGTCGGCCGTCGGCGCGCACCGTGCTGCTGAAGGGCGTGGATGAAAACGGCTTCGTCTTTTACACCAACAAGCGCAGCCGCAAGGGCAGACACCTGGCGGAGAACCCCCATGCGGCGCTTTGCATGTACTGGGCGCCGCTGGGGTTGCAGGTGTTGGTCGAGGGGTCTGTCGAGCATGTGAGCGACCAGCAGGCCGACTCGTATTTCGCGACGCGTCCCCGCCTGAGCCAGATTGGCGCCTGGGCCTCCCGGCAATCGGAACCCCTGGAGAGCCTGCGTTCACTGGAAATGCAGGTTCGGCAGGTCGAGCAAGAATACGCGGGGCGTGAGGTGCCGCGGCCCCCGCACTGGGGCGGTTACCGTATCGTGCCGACGCTGGTGGAGTTCTGGGCCGCGGGGGACGGGCGATTGCACGTGCGGGAGCGCTACGAGCGCGACCGCCAGGGTGGCTGGTCGCACTGCTATCTCAACCCCTGAGGTGGAGGCTTCCCGTCCATTCAGTGCGGAACAGAATCGCCACTCTCCTCCGCGGGAAGCAGTGCGGCGGGGCGGCGTCGGTGTGTGAGTCGTCCCGGCTGGCTCACTTCCAGTTCGATGCCCAGGCCCCGCGCAGTCTCGGCCCAGGCCGCGGGAATCTCGCGGACCGCCTCCGGACGCAGGGGATACTCGTTGATCTGTGCCAGCGTCTCCCCCCGCGGCCCCTCCACGAGGATCGTGTAGGCCACCGGTCCGAGCGCCGGGAGGCGGTGCTCCGTCAGGCTGATGCGCCGGGCGTCGCCGAACGCCTCGCTCCCCGCGATCACCTCCCGCAGGGTGGCGGCGTCGCCGGGCAGCGCGGACATTGCGGCCTCGCCCCAGGCCTGATCCGGGTCGGATCGCCCGAGGGCGGCGCCGGCCTGCCCTGGAACGGCACGGACTTCAATGCCGTGGGCCAGCATGCCGGCAGTGTACTGGCGCTGCTTTCTGTGCCACTCCCCCCAGGCATCCTCCAGCGTTGATTCCCCCTGGTAGGCCGCCGCCCAGTCCCGGAATCCCGGGAACGCGGCGAAGCAGGTGGTGTCCCGGAGCAGAAAGTGGTTGCCCTCCGCCAACTCCACGCGGTGCACATTGCCGTCGGGAAACAGAGACGCTTCCAGCAGCTTCCAGAGGTCACCGAAATCATTGTGTTCCAGTTGAATGCGAAGCAGGGCGCAGAGGTCGTTCAGCGTGGCGTAACTCAGGTTGACAGGACGGACGCCGAAACATCGTGTAATGATTTCCCCGGTTGTCATGGAGGCTTTCCCTTTTTCCAGGAGGGTTTTCTCCATTTCTCCACTCAGACGGTCAATGCTCTCGCGGGTGCCGAGAAACAGGAACGGAATGGCGAAAAGTGGACCCGCCCCGGGTTGCCGTGCAGGCGCAATGGCCGGAACGGGAAAGTCATCGCCGTCCATCCCGATGGTCATGAGGCTTGGCTGAAAACGGGAATCGGGAAGGCTGCGGAGGTAGAGATCCATCAGGATGTCCACCATCGGGAGACCGGGCCGCAGGAGCTCGGTCATGTCATAGAGGCCGCCGAGGGTCACCAGCCCGTAGGCGTCCAGGCTGCCCAGCATCCGGGCGAGATCCCCGGCCATGGCCCGGCCGAGTTCCTGGGCGTGGTCACGGGGCAATGGCGCCGGCGGCGTTTCGCCTTCCGCGCTGTGCCGGATGTCGAGTTCGACGGTTAATACGCCGGGTGTTGCGGAGAGCTGTTCCTGCATAGAGTCTCCCGGGATGAACCTGCGCAACTATAGCGCCTGGGCGGAAAAGCTCCAATGAGCCATTCCCGCGATGATTGATTGAAGTATTTATTTGCGACATGAAATCGGCAATAATAGCCGGGCAATTCCCATGCGGGACCATTAACAGACCGTCCTCCGCGTCTCTATCTGGCCGGTAAGGGGCGGGCGGGATTGACACGAGGAGAAGTCGGGTTCCCGCTTTCTGTCAGTCCATTCTACCCGAGGAGCGATGATGGATCTATCAAAGTATAATGCGCAGCAGTTGCAGCAGCTCAAAAAGGACATCGAAAAAGAGGTTAATCGACGGCGCAAGGAGGACGTCAAGGAAGCTCAGAAAGAGTTGAAGAACCTGGCCGAGCGCTTCGGTATCAGTGTTCAGGACCTGTTGTCGGGCGCCGCCGGCGGAAAAGCGGGCCGTAAATCCACTGCCAAGGTTCGCTTCCGTCATCCGGACGACCCCTCCAAGGGCTGGAGCGGGCGTGGACGCAAGCCGGCCTGGATCAAGGAATGGGAGGCCAAGGGCCGCTCCCTCGATGCCCTGAA
>SLLM01000361.1 GCA_007134055.1 Ectothiorhodospiraceae bacterium
CGGGCATAGCCCTCCCGCAGGAGCAGCTGCAGTAGCGGATGTTCCGGATGGTGGGTCTGTAGCAATACCTCGCCCGGCCGCTCGGCGCGTCCGGCGCGTCCGCTCACCTGGGTGACCAGTTGCGCCATGCGCTCGGGCGCCCGGAAGTCGGCTCCGAAAAGGCCCTGGTCGCAATCCAGCAGGCCGACCAGGCTGACATCCGGGAGGTGATGCCCCTTGGCCAGCATCTGGGTGCCCAGCAGGATCCGGGCGTGGCCGCTCTGGGCTGCATTCAGCAGGGACTCCAGCGACCCCCTGCGACGGGTGCTGTCCCGATCGATCCGGGCGATGCGGGTGTCGGGAAACAGCTCACCGAGCGCCGCTTCCAGCTGCTCGGTGCCCTGGCCCACCGGCCGCAGATCCGTACCGGCGCAATCGCCGCACTGGTCATGGATACGCCGTTCGTAACCACAATGGTGGCAGCGCAGCCGTTGCGCTGCCTGGTGCCAGGTCAGGCGGGCGTCGCAGCGGGGGCATTCCGCCAGCCAGCCGCAGTCGTGGCACAGGAGCGCAGGGGCGAATCCCCGCCGATTGAGGAACAGCAGGGTCTGTCCCCCCGCTTCCAGGTTTCCGCGAATGCGCGCGAGCAGGGGCGCGGACATGCCGGCGGTAAGCCGCTGGCCGCGCAGGTCCAGCAGATGGACCTCCGGCGCCTGCGCGGCTCCGGCACGGTGGGTCAGGCGCAGGTGTTGATACCGCCCCCTGTTCGCGTTGTGGAGGCTCTCCAGGGAAGGCGTGGCCGAACCCAGCACCAGCGGCACGCCCAGGTCCCGGGCGCGCACCACCGCGAGATCCCGGGCGTGGTAGCGAAAGCCCTCCTGCTGTTTGAGGCTGAGGTCGTGTTCCTCGTCGACGATCAGCAGGCCGGCGCGGGGCAGCGGCGTGAACAGCGCCGACCGGGTGCCGACCACGACATCCGCCTCTCCCCGCGCGGCTGCCAGCCAGGCATCCAGGCGCTCGCCCTCCGCCAGCCCGGAGTGCAACGCGACCAGCCGCCCGGGCAGGCGCTGCCGGAAACGCTCCAGCAGCTGCGGCGTGAGGCCGATTTCGGGAACCAGGATGAGCGCCTGACCACCCTGCGCCAGGACCTCCGCCATGATCCGCAGGTAGACCTCGGTCTTGCCGCTGCCGGTCACCCCCTCCAGCAGGCAGGTGGCGTACGTGCCGAGCCGGGCGATGATCGCCTTCGCGGCGGTCGCCTGTTCCCGGCCGAGTTCCGGCGGCGGCGTGTGGGCGGCGTCGGGCGATGGCGCCGCACAGGACTCGACCAGGCCCTTCTCCGTCAGGGCCCGCAATGTCCCCCGCCAGTCGCCGCCCGGAGCCGAAAGTGCATCCCGGGGGGCCCCATCCGGATACCCGGAGAGCCGTTGCAGCAGCTCCGCCTGACGGGGGGCACGCCTGGCCATGGCCGTCGGATTCGATGCCCGCCCCCGGGCGGTCAGGCGCCACGCGGTCGGGGGACGCGAACGTGGCGGCTTGCCCTGGCGCAGCACGCCGGGCAGAAGTGCCGAGAAGACCTCGCCGACCGGGTGGTGGTAATACTCCGCAGCCCACTGCGCCAGCCGGAGGATGTCGGGGGGGAGCAGAGGGACCTGGTCAAGTACGCATTGCGCCTGCCGGAGTCGACCCGAGGAGACCCTAGCGTCCTGCGTCAGCGCGGTGATCACCCCGATCAGACGGCGGCGGCCGAAGGGTACCCGCACGCGCTGTCCCGGCATCGGTGCGGGTCCGTCATCCGGGGGGCGATAGTCGAAGCAGCCCGGTAGCGGACAGGGCACGGCAACCTGCAGGATGGGGGGCTCGGGACTGGGCATGAACCGCGGCTGATCCGTCGATGTCTCAAACGGCGCCCAGTCTAGCATCGACATCCCGTCGCCGCGGGTCTCCCGGGTCCGCGCACGGTTGCGGCACCCTTGGCCACGGGCCATGTCCCGGCCCGTGGCCTGTATACTGCCGGGCATGGTGGACGTTCATCAGGATCATGTGCCCTCGTGCATGAAGGAGCTCCTCGGCCTGCTGCGCCGATTCCCGGCGGGAATCAGCGAATGGGCCCTGCTGAAGGAGATGCAGCGCGCGCGGGTGGCCGGCTTCCGGGACCTGAACCTGGCTGAGCCGCTTGCCCTGTATCGCAGCCATTTCCTGCTGTTCCACTGCCTCTACCGGCTGCGGGAGGAGCTGGCCCGCATGGGCGGCGCATGGCTGGAGGTCCACTGCCTGCGCATCGTGCTCCATCCTGCACCACAGGAGTCCCGGGCCCGGGGGGGATCGGCCGTTGCGCGGCGTTTCGACCCCCTGCAGGCGTTCTACCTGGACCTGGCGAACCTGGATGCCGCGGATGCCGCCCAGGTGGAGGCAATGCTCTCGGATTTCTGGCGCCGGTTGCGCGAGCCCGACGCGCGGCGTACCCGCGCCCTTGAGGTGCTGGGGCTGGATGCGTCCGCCGGGCGCGAGGAGATCAGGCGCCGCTATCGTCGCCTCGCCCAGCGGCATCATCCTGACCGCGGCGGGGATACGGCGACCCTGCAACGGTTGAATGAAGCCATGATGGTGCTGGCCGCACGCCCGTAGGGCGGGCTGCCGCGCCGTCATGGCGGGGAGACCAGGCGTCCGGAAGGTGGTGCCATGGCTATGCCGGACCGCGCAACGCCGCTGGTGCCGGCCCCCGGTGAACAAGGTGCACGGGAATCCGGGCGCCACATCTGAACGTTCGTCGACCACGGAGGCGGCAATGTCTGCTGAACCGCACCAGGCCTGGGAGACCATCGCCCGCTACTATGGCCAACCCGGAGCCCGGGAGCTGTTGCTCCGGCTCCAGCAGCGTTACCGCATCAGCGTCACCACGATCCTCACGCTGGCCTGGAATGCCGCCCACGGACGTGGCGCACCGGGAGCCGGGGCAGCGGCGCGGATCGCAGAATGCACGGAGCGGTACCAGGCTTCCGTTCTGCGTCCATTACGCAGTGCGCGGGACGGGTTGCGCCAGTGGCGGGAGGCGCTCGACCCGGAGGCCGGGGAGCTGCGCGAGGCGTTGCTGTCCCGGGAACTCGAGGCCGAACGCCTGGAGCAGCGTCTGGTGCTGGACTGCCTGGACGCCCCTGGCGGCCGCGAGCCGGCCGGTGATCCGCTGGGTGATCTCTGCCTGAGCCTGTCCCGGTATCTGGTGTCCCTCGGGGTCGAGCCGGACGGCGAGGCGGTACAGGCGGTCGAGCACCTGGCAAGCCTCGCGCTGGAAGACTACGACGGCGTGCACGTGGGCCAGATCTGGGCGCGCGCCTGGGCCAGTACCCGTGGCGGCGATCCGGCTGCCGAATCACCCGCCAAGGGGTGACCAACGCCTGCGGGCCATCTCCGCGCACCGGGGACGGCCCGCAGGCGGGGAACGCTAGAGCTCCTTGACCGCTGCCACCATTCTCGTCGCCACCTTGGCGCCGTCGCCGAACACCATGCGGGTGTTCTCCCCGTAGAAGAGCTTGTTCTCCACACCGGAGAAGCCCGCACCCCGGCCCCGCTTGATCACCAGGACGTTTTCCGCCTCGTCCACGTCCAGGATCGGCATGCCGTAGATGGGGCTGGATTCGTCGTGCTTGGCGGCGGGATTGACCACGTCATTGGCGCCGATGACCACGGCCACGTCGGTCGCCTTGAACTCTTCGTTGATCTCCTCCATGTCGAAGATCAGATCATAAGGGACGCCCGCCTCGGCCAGCAGCACGTTCATGTGTCCCGGCATGCGGCCCGCCACCGGATGAATGGCGAAGCGCACGTCCACGTCCCGTTCCTGCAGCAGCTGTACGAGTTCCCAGATCTTGTGCTGGGCCTGGGCCACTGCCATGCCGTATCCCGGGACGATGACCACGCGGTCGGCGTAGGCCAGCATGTAGCCGGCGTCCTCGGCCCCGACCTCCTTCATTTCGCCCTCGGGGCCGTCGTCCGCCGCACTCGCAGTGGTGCCGAAGCCACTGAACAGCACGTTGCGCAACGGCCGGTTCATGGCCTTCGCCATCAGGTGGGTGAGCAGCATGCCCGCGGCGCCCACCACCGTGCCGGCAATGATCAGGGCCGGATTGCCGAGCACGTAGCCCTTGAATCCCACCGCCAGGCCGGTAAGCGCGTTGAACAGGGAGATCACCACCGGCATGTCCGCACCGCCGATGGGGACGGCCAGGAAGACCCCGAACAGGAGTGCCAGGGCGAAGAACAGGAAGATCGGGAAGACGCCGTCGCCGAGGAAGACCCACAACCCGGCGAGCAGCATGGCCGCGAAGACGATGATGTTCGCAACCTGCTGCATGGGGACCAGGCTGTTGCGTTTCATGCGCCCGTCAAGCTTGGCCCAGGCGACCAGGGAGCCGGAGAAGGCCACCGAACCGATCAGGCCGCCGAGCACCGCCAGGAACGCCACGTCCGCCCCCATCTGCTGGTACACGGCGCCGTGACCCGCCTCCACCAGGCGGCGCTGTGCCTCCAGCAGGTAGACGGCGGCGATGGCGCCGGCCGAGCCGCCCCCCATGCCGTTGTAGAGCGCCACCATCTGCGGCATGTCGGTCATCTGCACGGTCTGGGCCGTCTTCCAGGCCAGGCCGCCGCCAATGGCAATGGCAATGATGATCAGCACGTAATTCCCGACCCCGTGGATCTCGGGATGCAGGAAGGTGATGAATGTGGCGACGAGCATTCCCACGCCCGCCCAGATGATGCCCTGGCGGGCGGTGGCCGGGCTGCTCATGCCCTTGAGGCCGACGATGAACAGCACGGCGGCCAGGAAGTAGCTGAGTTGGATCAAACCGGTAAGCATTCCCAGGCCCCCTTAGGCGTTGTCTTTCTTGCTGCTCTTGAACATCTCGAGCATGCGCTCGGTGACCACGTAGCCACCCACGGCGTTGCCCGCGCCCAGCAGGACCGCAATGAAGCCGATCAGCTGTTCCATCGGCGTCTCCGCGTGGCCGAGCGCGATCATGGCGCCGATGACGACGATGCCGTGAATGAAGTTGGAGCCCGACATCAGGGGTGTGTGGAGGATGACGGGCACCCGGGAGATGACTTCGTAACCCGCGACGGCGGAGAGCATGAAAATGTAAAGTGCCGTGAAACCCGTGATCTCGATCATGATTTCTTGCCTCCCTCAAGGCGTTCCCGGGTGGGACCGTGCCTGACCTCTCCATCGTGGGTCAGGCAGCTGTCCCGCTGTACCTGGTCTTCCCAGTCCAGCGCGATCTTGCCCTCCTTGACGATCAGGGTGAGCAGGTTGTAGAGGTTGCGCGCATACATCTCGCTGGCGTGCTGGCACAGTGAGCTGGGTACGTGCTTCGGCCCGTAGACGAGGACGCCGTTGTGGTTGACCTCCTTGCCAGCCTTGGTGAGCGCGCAGTTGCCGCCGGTCTCCGCCGCCAGGTCAATGATGACCGCGCCCCGTTTCATGCGCTCCACCGTGGCCTGGTCGATGATCTTCGGCGCCGGCCGGCCCGGTATCGCAGCGGTCGTGATCACTGCGTCCGCCCTGGCCACATGGTCCGCCAGCACCTTTGCCTGCTGCCGTTGCTCTTCCTCGCTGAGTTCCCGCGCGTAGCCGCCTTCGCCCTCGGCCTTCACCCCGGTATCGATGAACTTGCCGCCCAGTGACTCGACCTGCTCCTTGGTGGCGGATCGTACGTCGTAGGCCTCGACCACGGCGCCCAGACGCTTTGCCGTCGCGATCGCCTGCAGCCCCGCGACCCCGGCCCCCACCACCACGACTCGCGAGGGCTTGATGGTGCCCGCCGCGGTGGTCAGCATGGGGAACAGCCGCGGGCTGAGGTTTGCCGCAAGCAGCGCAGCCTTGTAACCGGAGATGGAGGCCTGGGAGGAAAGGGCATCGATGGCCTGGGCACGGGTGATGCGGGGGACCAGTTCCATGGAAAAGGCGGTGATCCGGTTCTTCACCAGCGTCCTGATCCGGCTGTCACCCTCGTGCGGCGTGAGGAACCCGACCAGTATGCTGCCCTTCTTGAGCTTGCCGCTTTCCTCTACGGTGGGTGGCTGCACCTTGAGGGTGATATCCGCCTGCTGAAACGCCTTCTCGGCGGAATCCACCAGCTTCACCCCCTCGTAGTCCGCGTCCTCGAAGCCGCTCTCCAGGCCGGCACCCTTCTCCAGCAGGACCTGTACTCCGAGCTTGTCCATCTGCTTGACCAGACTGGGAACCAGGGCGACGCGTCGTTCGCCCTGTTGTGTCTCCCTCGGCACAGCTACTCGTATCGCCATGTTTTGTCTCCCGTGTTACACAGGGTCTGCCCTGGAGGCGGCGCCAGCACGCCGATCGCCCGGATGCTGCATCGGGCATCGGATCCGGCCTGCAGGCCCGCTTAGTCCAACGGGATCGCCTGCCCCGGACAAAAAAGCGCGGTCGGTACACCCCGGCCGCGCTCACGGCGCAATGATAGTTGAAAATCGGGTGACCTTGAAGTCTGCCCGGGCAACCGCATGAAGGGCAAGCTGTTTTTGCGAGTGGCGGGCAGCCTTGCCGAAGCGGATTCAAGCCCGGGTACATCATCTTGAAACAATTGCCATTTGTTATGGTCTGTGGGATACATAGATGCGGGTGGGTGGCGGTTGCCGCTGGCCGCCACGGGATTGCGAGGAGGTCTGCCGTGCTGACACTGAGCAGCCAGATCCTCCGGACCGATGTCTCCGGCATGCCGCTGGATTGGATTACCTACCAGGACGCGGTCCGGCTCTACTACTCGGAGCAGGTCGTCTACGCCTGCGGCCGCCTGCTCTACCGGATACGCGGTGGCAACAACGCGGTGACCGGGCTGCGCAGCGAGCTCGAGCTCAATTCCATCATCGCCACCGAGGGAAGCATCCAGGCATCGCTCAAGGGTCGTAACGGCTACACTCCACCCCTCGACAACAAGGCACTGTTCCGGCGCGATGATCACCTGTGCATGTACTGCGGGAACCATTTCGCCTCCTCCAGCCTGTCCCGGGACCATGTCACGCCCATCAGTCAGCATGGCCACGATGTCTGGAACAACGTCGTGACCGCCTGCAAGCGCTGCAACAACCACAAGGCCGGGCGCACGCCGGAGCAGGCGGGAATGGAACTGCTGGCGATTCCGTTCATTCCCACCCACGCGGAGTACATCTACCTGAAGGGACGGCGCATTCTCGCCGACCAGATGGAATTCCTGCGCGCCCATTTTCCCCGCAGCTCGCCCTTGCGTGACCGCCAGGTCCGTGAGCACGGGGCGGATGGTGCGGGCCCTGCTTGACCAGGGTGTCGGTTTCCCGGTACTTTTCAGGCATGAAGACTCGATACATCACGTCCTGCGCGCTACTGCGACTGACCAGCCCGGCCTCCTGAAGGAGTGTCGGGTAGTCGGTTCAGTTCTCCCCCTCGCGCAACCGAGTCTCACGAAGCCATGTCTACCGAACAGCCCTGTTCACGCATCATGTCCGTTCGCCGGATCGCACGCGGTATGCCTGTCACCATCGAGCTCCTGCGACTGCCCTGCGGTCATCGGGTCTAGTGGCAACCCGGTGGCCGTAACGACGCCACATCCGCCGTAGCATCGCGTCAGGCATCATCATCGCATTCGGGAGTCAAGCCATGTTGAACAATCCGGCAGACAAGTACCGCGCCTTCGTCCCCGTTCAGATTCCGGACCGCACCTGGCCGAACCAGGTGATCGAATCCCCGCCCCAGTGGTGCAGCGTCGACCTGCGCGACGGCAACCAGGCGCTGATCGAGCCCATGAACGCGGAACGCAAGCGACGGATGTTCGATGCCCTGGTGGATATCGGCTTCAAGGAGATCGAGGTGGGTTTTCCCGCCGCGTCCCGGACCGATTTCGACTTCTGCCGTGCGTTGATCGAGCAGCAGGCCATTCCCGAGGACGTCACGATCCAGGTGCTCACCCAGGCGCGGCCGGATCTCATCCGGCGAACGTTCGAGGCGGTGCGGGGAGCGCACCGTGTCATCGTGCACCTGTACAACTCCACGTCCACGGTGCAGCGCCGGGTCGTTTTCGGGATGGATCGTGCCGGGGTGACCGAGATAGCCGTGGCGGGAGCCGAGCTTGTCCGACAGCTGGCGCAGGAGAGTCGCGAGACGGACTGGGTGTTCCAGTACTCGCCGGAGAGCTTCACCGGAACGGAGCTGGACTACGCCGTCGAGATCTGTGACGCGGTCACCCGGGTGTGGCAACCGACGCCGGAGCAGCCGGCGATCCTCAACCTGCCGGCCACGGTGGAGATGTCCACCCCGAACATCTACGCCGACCAGATCGAATGGTTCTGCCGCCACGTGGAGCGCCGCGACAGCGTGGTGGTTTCCGTCCATCCCCACAACGACCGGGGGACCGCGGTCGCTGCGGCGGAACTGGCCGTGATGGCCGGAGCCGATCGTGTCGAGGGAACTCTGTTCGGCAACGGTGAGCGCACCGGCAACGTCGACCTGGTCACCCTGGCGATGAACCTCTATACCCAGGGTGTGCACCCGGGGCTGGACTTCTCCGATATCAACCAGGTGATGCGGCTTGCGGAGTACTGCAATCAGCTGCCGGTGCATCCGCGCCATCCCTATGCCGGAGAGCTGGTGTTCACCGCGTTTTCCGGCTCCCACCAGGACGCCATCAAGAAGGGCTTTGCCGCCCGGGAGGCCGATGCGCCGTGGGAGGTGCCCTACCTGCCCATCGACCCGATAGATGTCGGCCGCAACTACGAAGCAGTGATCCGCATCAACAGCCAGTCCGGCAAGGGCGGGATCAGCTACCTGATGGAACGTGACTACGGCATGGTCATGCCGCGCCGGCTGCAGATCGAGTTCAGCCATGTGGTCCAGAAGGTGACCGACGACAGTGGCCGGGAGCTGTCGGCCGGGGAGATCTGGCAGGCTTTCCGCAGCGAATACCTGCTGGTTGACCGCCCGTTCGAGCTCGTGGACTACCGGGAAGGGACCGATGCCGGGGGCAACGACAGGCTCAGAGCCACCATCCGGGACAACGGCGAGAAGCGGATCATCGCCGGCCAGGGGACCGGCCCGATCGATGCCTTCGTGACCGCCCTCTCGCGGCATGTGAACTGTGAGCTGCAGGTGGCGGATTATACCGAGCATGCGGTCAATGCCGGCGCCAACGCGCAGGCCGTGGCCTACGTGGAGATGCGCGGACCGGATGGATCCACCCTCTTCGGGGTGGGGCGACATGCCAATATCGTCACGGCTTCGCTGCACGCCGTGCTCAGCGCCGTGAACCGGCTTGCCGGCCGCAGCATCCTGGAAGGGGTCGGTGACGGCCAACTCCAGGCCGTGCGGGAAGGAGCCTGAGTGAGGCGGTTGTCTGCGGCGGATCTGTGGCTGCCTCCGCAGGCGGTCCGCTCCCCGGCGCAGGCGCGGCGGCTCGCTGCCGTCTGTGGCCGCATCGTGATGCTGCTGGGGATCGTGGTTGTCGCCCTGGGGGTTTATGCGGGCGACGTGGCCACCATGCTGGAGGGAACCCTGGTGACCCTGCTCGGTCTGGCCGCCGGATGGGCATACAGCCGGCTCGCCGCCATCGTGCTGTCGCTGCTCATGGCGCTGGGGATCGCCACGGGTCTGGCCGTGAGCGCTGCGACTGCCGGCCTCCTTATCCAGGTCATCCTCTTCGCGGTGTGCCTGCGGCTGGTGGAGGCGACCTGGAAGGCACGTCGCGCATGACCGGGCCGGAGGCGGGCAGCATGAGGCTCTATCTCATCGACGCCAGCGTCTACGTATTCCGCGCCTGGTTCTCCCTTGATGACCGCCTCCGGGACGATGAAGGCGCGCCCGCCAACGCGGTATTCGGCTATGGCAACTTCCTGCTCGATCTGCTGGACGGTACCCGTCCGAGGTATGCCCTGGCTGCCTTCGACGAGTGTCTCAGCACCTGTTTCCGCAACGATTTCTTCCCGGCCTACAAGGCCAATCGCCCGGAAGCGCCGGCGGATCTCAAGCGCCAGATCGGGATCTGCCGGGAGCTCACCCGCGGGCTTGGCCTGCTTACCCTTGCCAGCGATCGCTACGAGGCGGATGACCTGATCGGCAGTGCCGCCGAACGCTTTCGCCCGGCCGGTTTCTCCATGTGTTACCTGACATCCGACAAGGATTACGCGCAGCTGCTGGAGCCGGGTGACCGCATCTGGGATGCGGGCGGCCGGCGCAACCTGGACTGTGACGGCGTTGAACGGGAGTTCGGGGTACGGGCCGACCAGGTGGCGGATCTGCTCGCTCTTGCCGGCGACGCGGTCGACAATATACCGGGCGTTCCCGGCGTGGGGCCGAAGACCGCCAGGGTGCTTCTGGCTCATTTCGGCGGACTGGAGGGCATCTTCGCTGCCCTGGAGCGGATCCCGGCGCTGCCGCTGCGGGGCGGTGCCCGGATTGCGCGCTTGCTGGCGGAACACCGGGAGATGGCGTTCCTCTGCAGGAGGCTTGCCACGATCCATCGCGCGGCGCCGCTGGATTGCGGTCGCAACTGCCTGGTGGTCGGGTCGCCGGACGCGGCGCTGCTTGCGGCTCTGCCGCTTCCGGGCCGGGTACGGAGACGGGTGGACGTACGACTCGAAGCCGCTGCCGGAGCCCGCATTACGGAGGCCTGAAATGCCCTGGTTCGCCATTGCCGAGGTGATCACCGGGGCAACGGGGAGCCCCTGCAGGCCGGAGCGGCATGTGCCGGTATCTGGCGGCAGCATCAATGCCGCCTTCCGCCTGGAGTCCGGGCGGCGGCGATTCTTCGTCAAGCTCAATGATCCGGGCCGCGTCGACATGTTTGCGGGGGAAGCCGACGGACTGGAGGCGCTTGCCGCCGCGCACGCCCTGCGGGTGCCTGGGGTGATTGCCTGTGGCGAAACCGCCGGGCGCAGCTTCATCGTGCTGGAGTGGATCGACCTGTGCAGCAGGGGCGACTGGGCTGCCCTGGGGGAGGGCCTGGCGCGGCAGCATCAGTGCCTGGGTCATCGCCACGGCTGGCACCGCGATAACACCATCGGCAACACGGCGCAGGTCAACTCCCGGGATGAGGACTGGGCCGCCTTTTTCGCCGCGCACCGTCTGGGTTACCAGCTGGACCTGGCCCGGCGGGCCGGTGCTCCCGCCCGGACCATCGACCGGGGTGAGCGCGTCCGGCGGGAGCTCGGCAGGCTCTTCGCTGGCTATCAGCCGGCACCGTCATTGCTGCATGGTGACCTCTGGTCCGGCAACGTCGGTTTCGACGCCCATGGCGGCCCCGTCATCTTCGATCCCGCCGTTCACTATGGGGACCGGGAATGCGATCTCGCCATGAGCGAACTCTTCGGAGGTTTCCCCGAAGCCTTTCATTCCGCCTACGATGCCGTGTGGCCGCGGGATCCCGGGTACTGGGTACGCCGGGATCTCTATCAGCTCTACCACGTGCTGAATCACTTCAACCTGTTCGGCGGCGGCTATGCCGCCAGCGCCCGGTCGCTGATTGACCGGCTGCTCGCCGCAATGGGCTGAGTGGGCTGGGCCGGCGACCTCCCGGCCTACCGCGCCGGCAGGTTGCTCCCGCGGGAAGCCTGCACGGATGCTATGCGGCGAGGCTGCTGCCAAAGGCCTCCCGGTACCAGACGCGGA
>SLLM01000118.1 GCA_007134055.1 Ectothiorhodospiraceae bacterium
ACACGGTTCCATCCTCCAGGGCAAGCAATGCCGGAGTATTCAACGCCCCCTCCTGTATCGGACACGCGCAAAAACGGGAGGGCCGGTTGGGAGCCCTCCCGTCAATGGACATCTATATCGAATGACCCCTGTTACCCGGCTTTCCAGGAGGCGGCATACCGCCTTGAACCCGGCAAGGGACAACCGCCCGGGCGAAGCGGGTTCGTGGCCGCACACCACTACCACTCCGGAATGGCCGGCGAGCCTGGATAGTCTACTTGATCGCCCGGAACGCTGTCCACGTGACACGCGCCCACGGGTACGGTGCGCGACGCCACCCGCCGTGAACCCCCGCCAGGCGGGAAATGCCGCGAACTTATGATTCACGACACTAGGATTCGTCCTCGGGCATGGGATGGCGCAGCATCACCAGGCCGGTGGAACCGACTTCCCGGGCCTGGACCAGGCTCACCGCCGCCTGCTCCAGCAGGGCCGCGGCCGGCTCGCCCCGCAGGTATTCGGCACCTCCCATGCACAGCCCCAGGGATTCGGACGGCGTTCCGCCGCAGTCGGTCGTCGCCAGGCGAACGAAGGCGTCCTGCAGCGCGCGCGCGCGCAACCGCAGGCCACGCTCCGCGCAACGGGGAAGAATGACCGCGAAGGTCTCCTCCTCCAGTGCAAACGCATGATCCATGCGCCGCAGCAAGCCGGGCAGCATCACCCCCCAGGTTGCCAGCAACCGCTCCCGCGCTACCGGATCAAGGTGCTGCGGGCCACTCTCCACGTACATCAGGAGCAGGCTGAGACTGTCGCCGTACCGGCTGGCGCGCTCGAGTTCCCCTACCAGGGTGGTATGGAAGTGGCCGGTGGTGAACAGCCCGGTCAACGGGTCGGTGAACGAAGCCGGCACGCTGGCGGGCTCCAGAACATGCTGGCCGCCATTGCGGTCCGCTTCCACGGCGTGTCGCCGGGCGAAACCGATCAGCGCGCCCAGCATTCCCAGGGAGGCGCATGCAGGCGACATGCCGGATCCGGGCGGCATGAACAGGTGTGCGGCACCGACGATTCGATCATCCGCGTACAGGGGGAGCAGCAGCAGGCCGCGGCCCGCTCCCGAGGCGGCAGACATGGACCCCGTACTGAATGGCAAAGGACTGACCGCGTCGGGAAGCTCTCGAGGGCGATATCCCGCCGGAATCTCGCCGAGACTGTAGCAGATACCGTCCCGATAGCCCGATCGCTCCGCCTCCAGCCAGACCATCAGCGCACCCACGGCGCCGGTGAATTCCATCAACCCCCGCAGCACCATGCGATCCCAGGCGGCTCCGTCCAGCCGCAGGGCCTGCTCGGCAATGCGGCGGCCAAGCTGCAGGGCATCCGCCGCCCGTGCATCATCAATGCTGGAAGTGCGACCCTTGCCGCTCGGCGCGGAGTCAGGTGCTGTCATGCATGCCCCCCGGCATGTCCCTGCAGTGCCCGGCACTCGTGCGTGCCGCACCCAAGAGTACCCGCTTTTCCGCACCCTTGGCCATAACCCGGTTACCAAGGGTCACCAACCCGCAGGCCCGGGAGCGAATCAGGGCAGCTTGCGGCGCACGTCCACGACATTGCGCAGACCGGCGATCCGGTCCATCAGCCGGCTCATCTGCGCCACATCGCTGATCTCCACGGTCAGGGTCATGCGGGCGCGGTGGTCATCCCGGCCAGTGGAGGTATTGACGCTCAGCACGTTCAGTTTCTCGTTGGTCAGTATGCCCGAGATATCCCGTAGCAGCCCCTGGCGGTCATAGGCGTCGATCTGGATATCCACCGGGTACTTCTGATCGGCGCCGCCGCGCCAGCTCACCTCGATCAGGCGCTCGCTCTCCGTTTCCACCAGTTCACGGATGGTAGGGCAATCACGGCGGTGCACCGTGACACCAAGCCCGCGGGTAATGAAACCGATGACCGGATCCCCGGGCGCCGGCTTGCAGCAGCCGGCCATGCGGGTCATCAGGTTACCCACCCCGTAGATGGTCACATCGTCCTTGCCATCCTCCCGGCTCTGGCCCCTGGCCACCGGCAGGTGCTCCGCGGCCCGCCTGGGCCGCACATGCTCCCCCAGCAATCCGGCAATCTGACCGCCCGTGACATCACCACGACCAATGGCGGCAAGGAAGTCATCCGTCCTGGGAAACCGTGTCTTCTGGGCAAGCCGCTCCAGATTCACGTCCTGCAACCCCAGGCGGTGGAGTTCCCGGTCGAGCTCGTTCCGGCCGGCCGCCACGTTCTTGTCGTAGTCCTGCTGCTTGAACCAGCTCCGGACCCGTGACCTGCCCCGCGAGGTACGAAGGTAGCCCCTGGCAGGATTCAGCCAGTCCCTGCTGGGACTGACGGCCCTGGAGGTGAGAATCTCGACGTGATCGCCGTTACGAAGCTCGTAGTTCAGTGGCACGATGCGGCCGTTTACCTTGCTACCACGGCAGCGGTGGCCGATATCGCTGTGAATGTGATAGGCGAAATCCAGGGGAGTTGCACCCCGCGGCAGATCAATCACGTCACCCCGCGGGCTGATGACATACACCCGATCCTCGAACACCTCGGCCTTGAAACGGTCCAGGAAGTCCTCGGCGCCGGGTTCCTCGTGCCCCCACTCGAGCAGCTGCCGTAACCAGGCGATACGCTGTTCGAAGCGCTCATCACCGCTACCGGGGCCCCCTTCCTTGTAGCGCCAGTGGGCAGCGACGCCGAGTTCGGCCTGCTCGTGCATTTCATGGGTACGGATCTGGACTTCCAGGGTCTTGCCCTCGGGGCCGATCACCGCGGTGTGCAGGGACTGGTAATTGTTCTCCTTGGGCGTCGCTATGTAGTCGTCGAACTCCCGCGGCACGTGCTTCCACAGGCTGTGCACCACGCCGAGGGCGGCATAGCAGGCAGCCACGTCGTGCACCATGACACGCACCGCCCGGATATCGAACAGCTCGTGGAAATCCAGCCCCTTGCGCTGCATCTTCTTCCAGAT